>CAYTJW010000025.1:0-20118 GCA_964438135.1 uncultured Thermoanaerobaculia bacterium | reverse complement strand
AGGGGCGGGGAGCGACCGCCGGCGGTGGGGCCGGGGCCGCGGGCGCCGCCGGCAGGGTCCCCGCGTCCCCGTCCTCGAGGCGCCGCACCGGGGCGACCAGCCGGTAGCCGCGCCGGGCCACGGTCTCGACGAAACGCGGCGAGCGGGCGTCATCCCCGAGCAGCTGGCGCAGCTCCTTGACCCGCTGGGTGAGCGCCGCCTCCGCCACGAGCGTGTCCGGCCAGACCGCGTCCAGGAGCTGCTGCTTGGTCACCGTGCGCGGCGCTGCCGCGACCAGGACCTTCAGGATCTCGAGGGTCTTGGGGGTGAGCGGGACCCGCCGCCCGTCACGCCAGACCGCGCCATCCGAGGGGTCGAACTCCACCTCGCCGAGGCGCCAGCGACCGGGGGGCGGCTCGTCCACGGACCGGATCACCCGCTGCGACCCACACTAGCACGGGGGAACCCGCCGCCGTCACCGCTTCGTCACCGTTTCGTCGTGACTTCTCCCCGGGAGTGCCGCACACTTGTCCCAGGCAACGGTGCACAGGAGGAGCCACCATGAGACAGCCGACCGTCGTCGCCCTGGCCCTGGCCGCGCTGCTGGCGCCGGCCGCCGCCCTCGACGCCGCCACCTACGTCGTCGACCGCTCCCACCCGCTGTCGAGCGACGCGAACCCCGGCACCGAGGCGCTGCCGTGGCTGACCGTCCAGCACGCGGTCGACAGCGTCGGCGCCGGGGACACGGTCTACGTCAAGGCCGGCACCTACCCGGAGCAGGTGGTGGTGACCGCCTCGGGCTCGCCGGGGGCGGAGATCGTGCTCGCCGCCTGGCCGGGCGACGAGGTCACCATCGACGGCGCCGGCGTGGAGCTCCCCGAGTGGGTGGGGTTGCTGTTCGTCTCGGGGGCGAGCCATGTCCGGGTGTCGGGCCTCCACGTCACCAACACCGGCCCCTGGGGGACCAGCACCGGCATCCAGGTCGAGGACTGCTCGCACGTGGTGGTGGAGGGCAACCACACCTCGCACACCGCCTCGTCCGGGATCCTGGTCTGGAGCTCGACCGACATCCTCGTCGACGGCAACGAGGTGGAGGACCCGATGACCCTGGGGGCCGACAGCCGCAACGAGTGCATCACCGTCGGCCGCAGCACGCGGGTCGAGGTGCGCTCGAACCACGTCCACTCGAACCCCAACGGGCGCGGCGAGGGCATCTGCCTCAAGGACGGCTCGTTCGAGGTCACGGCCCACCACAACCACGTCCACGACGTGCCGTCGGTCGGCATCTACGTCGACGCCCACGCGGTTGCGACCGGCGACATCGAGGTCTCCTCGAACCGGGTCCACGACGTCGACGGCAACGGCATCGCCATCGCCTCGGAGCAGGGCGGCCTGCTCGAGCGGGTGCGGGTCGCCAACAACCTCTCCTACCACAACCGCTACCTGGGGGTCGACGTCAGCTCCTGCTGCCCGGACAACGGCGTCGTCGACCACCCGATGCGTGACCTCGAGATCGTCAACAACAGCTTGTGGGGCAACGGCTGGGACGGCTGGGGGGGCGGCCTCGGCAACGGCAACACCCAGATCGACGGCATGGTCATCCGCAACAACGCGGTCGCCGGCAACCTGTCGTTCGAGATCGTCATGGAGGAGATCGACCCGAGCCCGTGGACCATCGACCACAACCTCGTCGGCCAGTGGACCGGCTACCCCGGCGAGCTGTGCGGCTCGGACTGCCAGGTCGGCGACCCGCTGTGGGTCGACCCGGCGAGCGGCGACTTCCACCTCCAGGCGGGGTCCCCGGCGGTGGACCGCGGCTCATCCGACCTCGCCCCGGCCGCCGACTTCGACGGCGTGGCCAGGCCGCAGGGTGAGGCCGTCGACATCGGCGCCCTCGAGCTGCCTCAGGGGACCGGCTGCACCCTGACCTGCTCCGGCAGCGCGCCGACCTCGGCCACCGTCGGCAGCGCGGTGGCCTTCGCCGGCACGGCCGCGGCCACGGGCTGCGGCGGCGCCCCGTCCTGGGACTGGGACTTCGGCGACGGCTCGGCCCACGCCACGGCGGAGGACCCCAGCCACACCTACCAGTCGGCCGGCACCTTCGCGTGGACCGTGACGGTCTCGGTCGACGGCGAGCAATGCACCGACTCGGGCGAGGTCGTGGTGACCGACGCCCCCGAACCGGCCCTGACCTACCTGGTCCCCGGCCTGGCCCACCTGGCCGGCGTCGGCGGCTCGGTGTGGCGCAGCGACCTCGCGGTCGTCAACCCGGCCGCGACCGACGCCGAGCTCGTCCTCACCTTCACCGACCACGACACCGGCGCGACGACCACCGCCCGAAGGACGCTCGCGGCCGGTGCGACCGAGGAGTGGGTCGACGTCGTGGCCGGCGCCCTCGGCGTCGGCGGCGCGGTCAAGGGGCTGCTCGCCATCGGCTCCTCCGCGCCCCTCGCCATCAGCTGCCGCACCTACAACCAGGAGACCGCGACCCGCACCTACGGCCAGCAGCTGCCGGCGCTGACCGCCGCCGACGCCCTCCCGGCCGGCGCGGAGGGGGTCGTGCCCCACCTCAAGCGGACCGCCCGCTTCCGCACCAACCTGGGGGTGGTCAACCTGGGCAGCGGGGAGGCGACGGTGGAGGTCCGGCTCTACGACTCAGCCGGGCGCGAGGCCGGCACGGCCGGCACCCTGACCCTCGCCGCCGGGACCTGGCGGCAGCAGAACGACCTCCTCGGCTGGCTCGGCGCCGGCGACCGGGAGATCGCCTACGCCCGCGTCACCGCCTCGCCCGACGAGGCCCGGGTGTGGGCCTACGCCTCCCTGGTCGACAACTCGACCGGCGACCCCACCACGGTCGCCGTGGTGGCCGCCGGGGAGTGAGGCGCCCGAGGCCGCACGCTCGCCTCGCCTCGACCACCACGGTCATTTCGCCGCCGAGACGGGGGCCGCCGCCGGTGAGGGTGACGGCCACCGGACCCCCGCACCGGGGGCAGGTCCGCCGGAAGCTCGCCCGTCACGCCATTCGGCCGTTGTGGAGGAGCGCCAGGATCGCGCGGGCCTCGCGCCCCGCGATCGCGCCCGGCGTCGCACTGCCAACCAGACAATGGCGGAAGCGGGTGACTTCCGGCGCCATGGCTGGCGCTCGCCGATCCCCACGGTGGAACGCCTGCCGCTACTTGACCTCGACCGTGACCTTGAGAATCCGACCGGTGAACCGGTTGTCCCCCTGCGGGTAGTCGTCGGAGACGTTGGTCTCGCCGTCGAGGCCGACGTCCGCGCCCTCGTCGCCCGAGAAGGAGTACGGCTGGGTCTTGGGGATGTGCGCCTCGCCGACCGCGACGCCGTCGACGCTCAGGATCGAGCGCCCGCCGGTGCCGGGCTTGGCGCTGTCGGGGATGAACTCGTAGCGGAGGGTGTGCCGGCCGGCCGGCACCACCGCGTCGCCAGCGACTCTGGTCCGCTCCAGCGCGAACCAGTTGTACTCGTGGTGGGGACGACCCTCCTTCATGTACAGGGTCCAGCCGCCGAAGTAACCGGCCTGCGCCAGGATCACCCCGCTGGTCCGGTCGTCCGGGAGCTCGACCTCGGCGGTGATCGTGTGGTGGACCCCCTTCACGTTGACGAAGGCGTTCTCCATCATCCCGACCATCCCCGGGTAGACGGTGAGCGACTTCCGGCCGCCCATCAGGTCGGGCCGCCCCGCGATCGACGGGTTGAAGCGCTCCGAGCGCCGGTCGTCGATCGGCAGGACGTTGTTGCGCACCGCCTCGTCGAGGAAGACCTGCTGCAGCTCCTTGAGCTTGGCGGGGTTCGCCGTGGCCAGGTCGTTCGCCTGGCTGAAGTCCTGGTCGACGTTGTACAGCTCCCAGACGTCGTCGGCCAGCGGCGGGTTCTCGACCAGCCGCCAGGGGATCGAGTGCCGGGTGGCGGCGACCCAGCCCTGGTGGTAGATGGCGCGGTTGCCGAAGATCTCGAAGTACTGGGTGATGCGGCGGTCCGGCGCCTGGGGGGCGTCGAAGGTGTAGGCCATGGACACACCGTCCATCGGCCGCTGGGTCACCCCGTCCACCACCTTCGGCAGCGGCAGCCGGGCAGCCTCGAGCACGGTCGGCGCGACGTCGACGACGTGGTGGAACTGGCTGCGGATCCCGCCGGCGGACCGGATGCCCTCCGGCCAGTGGACGACCATGCCGTTGCGCGTGCCGCCGAAGTGGCTGGCGACCTGCTTGGTCCACTGGAACGGGGTGTTGCCGGCCCAGGCCCAGCCGATCGCGAAGTGCGGGAAGGTGGTCGGGCCGCCCCAGTCGTCGATGTGGCCCATCATCTGGTCGGCCGTGCCGATGATGCCGTTGAGCGCCATCATCTCGTTGTACGTGCCCTCCGGCCCGCCCTCGGCGCTCGCGCCGTTGTCGCCGACGATGTAGAAGATCAGGGTGTTGTCGAGCTCGCCGATCGCCTCGAGCCGCGCGACCAGCCGGCCGACCTCGTGGTCGGTGTGCTCGGCGAAGCCGGCGAAGGTCTCCATTTGCCGCTCGAAGAGGCGCTTCTGGTCGGCTGTCATGGCATCCCAGGCCGGGATCTCATCCGGTCGCGGGGTCAGCTCGGCGTCGGCCGGGATCACGCCCAGCTTCTTCTGCCGTGCGAAGGTCTCCTCGCGCAGCCGGTCCCAACCGCCGCTGAACTGCCCCTGGTACCTGGCGATCCACTCCTCGGGCACGTGGTGCGGCGCGTGGGTGGCGCCGGGCGCGAAGTAGATGAAGAACGGCCGCTCCGGCGTGAGCGACTGCTGCGCGCTGACCCAGTTGATTGCCTGGTCGGTCATGTCGGTGGTGAAGTGGTAGCCGGGCGACGCCTCGTGCTCGACCCGCACCACGCCGTCGTAGATCGCCGGCGCCCACTGGTTGGTCTCGCCGCCGATGAAGCCGTAAAACTTGTCGAAACCGGAGTGGGTCGGCCAGCGGTCGAACGGGCCGGAGACCGACACCTCCCACGGCGGGGTCTCGTGGTACTTGCCGAAGGCCGCCGTGCTGTAGCCGTTCTGTCGCAGGATCTCGGCGAGCGGCGTGATGCTGCGCGGGCGGATGCCGCTGTTGCCCGGGAAGGCGGTGGCCAGCTCCATGATCGCGCCGGCGTTGTTGGCGTGGTGGTTGTGGCCGGTCAGCAAGGCGGTGCGGGTCGGGCTACACAGCGCAGTGGTGTGGAAGCGGTTGTAGCGCAGCCCGGCGGAGGCCATCCGGTCCAGCGTCGGCATGCGGACCGGCCCGCCAAACGCGCTGCTGTGCCCGAAACCGATGTCGTCGATCAGCACGACGAGCACGTTCGGCGCGCCGGCCGGCCCCTGGACCTGGAAGCTCGGGGGTGGGGTCGCGTTGCGGGCGTCCACCTCGGTGATCGGCGGATACGCGGGCTCGCGGATCGGCAGCACCGTGCGGTCGAGCTCTGGCGGCGGGGGCGCGGCAACGGCGACGGTCGCGAGCAACCCCGCGACGGCGACCAGAACAGTGGTTGTGCCTCGTCTCATGTCCTCGGGCTCCCTTCGGCTCGCGGCTTCTCCGCGTCCAGGCCGTTTGTCTCAAACCGCGCGACGCCCCGTCTTCTTCCCGCGGTCGCGGCGGGTGGGGCGCCTGCAGTGGGTGGAGTGCCGCGCAGATCGCGGGGCAGCGCTCGCCTCGCGACCAACGGAAGGGGCATGGCGAGGGGCAAGGGGAGGCGGTCGACGACGAGCGGCCGCAGACGCCGCTCTTCCGCAACGGGCCGCGCGGCGGCGGCCAGTGGCGGCGGGCCTCGTGGGACGAGGCGCTCGACTACGTCGCCGACGGGCTGCGCGAGACGATCGAGACCTTCGGCGGGCGCGGCATCGCGCTTCCCGACCGGGGCGGCCCCTTCGTCGACCTGACGCGGACGTTCCTCGCGGCGTTCGACTCGCCGAACTACTTCAACCACGACGCCACCGGTGGCGGCAACGTCCACAACGCCGCGATCGCGACCTGCGGCTTCAGCCACGCCGGGCTCGTCCCCGACTTCCCGCGGGTGAGGCACCTCGTCCTCTGCGGCCGCAACATCGTCGAGCCGCTCATGGTCAAGGAGGCGCAGGCGCTCATGGGCGCGCTCGCCGGCGGGATGAAGTGCACCTACCTCGACCCGCGGGCCAGCCTCACGGCCTGCAAGGCGCCCCGGTACTGGCAGGTGCGCCCGAACAGCGACTACGCCCTGAACCTCGCCCTCCTCCACGAGGTGCTCGCGCGCGAGGCCTACGACAGGGCGTTCGTCGAGCGCCACGTCTCCGGCATGGACGCCCTCCGCGAGGCGGTCGCGGCGACGACGCCGGAGTGGCAGGAGAGCCACACCGGCGTCCCGCGAAGGAGCTCCGCGCGTTCGTCGAGGAGATCGCCGCCGGTACGCCCCAGGTCCTCTTCCACCCCGGCTGGCTGACAGCCCGCCACAAGCAGTCGTTCCACGTCAGCCGGACGGCGCTGATCCTGAACGCCCTGGTGGGGAACCTCGAGACCCCGGGCGGGTTCGTCCTCGGGAAGCCCAACGAGGCCCACGGCCGCAAGGGCCTCCGGAAGCTCTCCGAGCGCGTCCCCGCCGTCGCGGCGCCGCGCGTCGACGACGCCGGGACCGAGAGGCCATCCTGGGACCCGGCCATCGGCATGCTGCACCGGCTCTCCGCCGCCCCCGAGACGGGGCAGCCCTACGGCGTCGGCGCCTACATCGCCTACCGCCACGACCCCCTCATCGCCATGCCCGACACCGAGGCGACGAAACGGGCGACGGCCCGGTGCCCGTCTTCGCGATGCGCGACCAGGCGATCGCCCCGCGCTTCGACAGCCGGCCGGCCTGGTGGGTCTTCCGCGAGGTCCTGCGGCGTCTCGGCAAGAAGGAGGCGCTCGACTTCGAGACGATCGAGGAGATCTGGAACTGCCAGCTCGAGGGGACGGGCGTCACGGTCGCCGAGATGCGCGAGGAGGGCTTCGTCCCCCTCGCCCCGACGACGAAGCCTCGGCCGCGGGAATCGTGCCGGCTCCATCGACCCTGATGGTGATGGCCGAGGGAGTCTGCGTCGTCAAGCAGACCCGGCGAGCCCTCTACCGCCACTGGCTCCTTGCCGAGGGCGAGGAGGCGTCGGTGCGGGCGCTCCTGGCGCGCGCGGCCCGCCCCGTCACCGAGATTACGAACAGCCTCGAGGAACTCCGCAGCCGCTGCTGACCTGCAGCGACTGCGGCTGCCCCACGCAGACGCCCGCGCACCGGGAGCTCGTCCGCCAGCGCCTGCCGGACCCCGTGGCGGCCCTGATGGACCGCGAGCTCTGCCCGGCCTGCGCGCGCGGGCAGGGAGACCGTCCCGCGGCCCCGCGCGGGAGCAGGGCATGAACGACACGCGCCGGGAGACGGGGTCCCCTGGGGCCTCTTCCTCTTGGAGCTCGTCGGGACGGCGCTCCTCGTCCTCGGCGGCCTGACGTGCGTCATTCTGATGTCCGGCGAGGGGAGGCCGCTGCCTGAGCTCCTGCCGGACGAGGGGGCCCGGCGCGCGATCACCGGGTTCCTCTTCGGCACGACGGGTGCGCTCATCGCGCTCTCGCCGGTCGGAAAGGTCAGCGGGGCGCACGTCAACCCGGCCGTCACCGGCGCGTTCTGGCTGATGGGGAGGATCTCGACGGCGACGTTCGCCGTTTACGTGGTGGCGCCGCTCGTCGGCGCCGCGCTCGGCGCCCTGCCGCTCCTCCTCTTCGGCGACATGGGGCGGAGCGTCTGCTTCGGCGCCACGGCTCCAGGGGCCGGGTACAGCATGCCAGAGGCCCTCCTCGGGGAGGTCGTGACGACGTTCGCCATGGTCGCCCTCCTCTGCCTCTCCCTCGGCTTCCACCGCCTGCGCCCCTTCACCCCCGGGATCTTCCCGCCGCTCTTCTCGGCCATGGTCTGGGCGGAGTCGCCGGTGTCCGGGACGAGCTGCAACCCGGCCCGGACGTTCGGCCTCGCGCTGATCCCGGGGCAGCGGGACGGCTGGTGGATCTACTGGGCCGGCCCGTTCCCGGGGATGTTCCTCGCGACCCTCGCCCGCAGCGTCCTCGCGAAGAAGACCCACAGCGCGAAGCTCTACCACTTCGACTCGGTGCACGACCGGCTCGCCCGCAGGTCTTCCTGAGCAGCAGCGCCCGCTTCCGCACCAACCTGGGGGTGGTGAACCCGGGCAGCGAGGCGGCGATGTCCGACCGCCGGCCGCGCCCCCGGCTGGGGAGAGTACCGCTCCCGCATGTCTGCCCGGTAGACTCGTTCCATGACCTCCGAGGCGGCTCCGCTGCCCCACCGGGCGGGGGTGCTCCTGGCCTGCCTCTGCGCCGCGCTGGCCGGCCTCCGGCCCCTCCCGGCGGTCGCCCTCGACCCGTCGCGGCGGCTCACCCAGTACCACGACACCCGCTGGGGGAGCGGCGACGGCCTGCCCCAGAGCAGCGTCCTCGCCCTCGCCCAGACCGGCGACGGCTACCTGTGGGTCGGCACCGAGCAGGGGCTGGCGCGCTTCGACGGGGTGCGCTTCGTCCCCTTCGAGCTGCGCGACGCCGACGGCGCCCTCGACGGTCACGTCCAGGCGCTGTACGGTGACGGCGACACCCTCTGGGTCGGCGCCTACCGGGGCCTCTACCGCTCGGAGCAGGGGGCCTTCGTCGAGCAGCGGGCCGTGGACGGGAGCGCGATCGCCGAGGTCGAGACGATCCACCGGGACCGATCCGGTCGGCTGTGGGTCGGCTCCCCGACGGCGCTGCTCTGCGCCCGGGGCAACGAGCTCCGGCCCTTCGTCGACGCCAACGGCCACCGCCTGACGCGGGTGTCGGCGGCGGCCGAGTCCCCCGACGACGGCCGCCTCTGCTTCGCCGCCGCCCGCGCCACCTGCCTGGAGGGGGAGACGTTCGCGGAGGTCACGGAGCTCACCGCCGCCGCCGCCGAGTCCCGCGTCCACCGCCTCGCCTTCGACCCCTCTGGCGCCCTGTGGGCGGGAACCACCGGCCAGGGCCTGCTCCGCCTCGCGGGCGGCGAGGCGCGGCGCTGGGACATGAGCAGCGACCTGGCGGCCGACTGGGTCCAGTCACTGGCGGCGGACCGGGAGGGCTCGGTCTGGCTCGGCTGCGGCACGGAGCGGCTGGGCCGGGTCAGCGACCGCGGGCTCGAGCTGCTGCCCCCCCCGACCGACGGCTCCGGCGGCGGCGTCGCCTCCCTCCTCGAGGACCGCGAGGGCAACCTCTGGGTCGGTTACCACGCCGGCGGGCTCCAGCGGCTGAGCGCGCCGCCGTTCGTCCCCTTCTCCACCGTCGAGGGGCTGGCGAGCGCCACCGTGCGGGCGGTGCTCGAGGACCGCGCCGGGGTGGTGTGGGTCGGCACCGCCGGGGGCGGCCTGCACCGCCTGGAGAGCGGCCGCTGCTCGGTCGTCGGGCCGGAGGCGGGCCTCGGCAACCCCGACGTCATGGCCCTGGCCGAGGACCGGGACGGGCGGCTGTGGGTCGGCACCGGCGGGGCCGGGGTCTTCGTCCGGGAGGGGGAGCGGTTCCACGCCGTGCCCGGCGCCGGCCGGGTGGTGTTCGCCCTGGCGGAGGACACGGCCGGTCGCTTGTGGGCCGGCTCGACCGGCCTGGTGACGCGCCTCGACGCCGGGCGGTTCGAGCCGGTGCCCGAGCTCGCCAACGTCAACGCCGCGGCCATCGTCGGCCGGGACAACGGCGAGGTCTGGTTCGCCAATGCCCAGGGCGGGGTCGTGCGGTGGCGCAACGGGCGGGTCGACCGGTTCGACGGCGAGGGCCTCGGCAGCGAGTCCGTGGTCTCCCTGCACGTCGACGACCGCGGCGTGGTCTGGGCCGGCACCTACCTCGGCGGCCTCTTCGCCATCGACGGTGCCGCGGTCCGCCGGCTGACGGCCGCGCAGGGGCTGTGCGACGACAGCGTCTTCACCCTCGTCGACGACCTCGCCGGCACGATGTGGATGAGCAGCAACCTCGGCGTGTTCACCGTGCCGCGCGAGCAGCTGGAGGCAGTGGCGCGGGGGCAGGTCGGGCGGGTCGACTGCCGGCTGTTCGGGGTGGCGGACGGCATGCGCAGCGCCGAGTGCAACGGCGGGCAACAGCCGGCGGCGTGGCGGGACCACGCCGGCAGGCTGTGGTTCGCGACCGTCGACGGCGTGGTGCGGGTGGACCCGCGCGAGGTGGCCCCGAGTGCGCCGCCGCCGGTGGTGGTCGAGGAGGTGGTGGCGGACGGCCGGTCCTACCCCGTACCCGCGGGCGGTCGGGAGCTCGACCTGCCGGCGGGGCGGGGGGCGGTCTCCCTGCGCTACTCCGCCCTCACCCTCACGGCCCCGGAGCGGGTCTGGTTCCGCCACTCGCTCGAGGGCCGCGACCACGGCTGGGGCGAGGCCGGCCCGCAACGGGTCGCGGCGTACGCTGGCCTGGCGCACCGGTCCTACCGGTTCCGGGTCCAGGCCCGCCACCCCGGCGGCTCCTGGAGCGAGCCGGGTGTGGTGGTGAGCTTCCGCATCGGGCCCCACTTCTACCAGACGCGGTCGTTCCTGGCCCTGCTCCTGCTCGCCGTCGCCGGCCTGGCGCTCACGGTCCACCGGGCACGGGTGGCGGTGCTCGAGCGGCGGCAGCGGCAGCTCGAGGAGGTGGTGACGGCGCGCACCCGCGAGCTGGAGCTGGCCCGCTCCGAGCTCGAGCAGGCCAACGCGACCCTCGAGCTGCGGGTCGAGCAGGCGGTGGAGGCGCTGCGCGAGAGCGACCGCATGGCGGCCTACGGGCACCTGGTGGCCGGGGTGGCGCACGAGGTGCGCCACCCGGTGCTGGCGATCCGGACCACGGCCCACCTGCTGCGCCGGACGCTCGCGGGGAGGGAGGCGACGAGCGAGGCGCTCGACATCCTCGAGCACGAGACCGGGCGGATGAGCCGGGTAGTGGACGACCTCCTCGAGCTCGGCCGCCCCCGCGAGCTCGAGCTCGAGCCCTGGCCGCCGGAGAGGCTCCTCGACGAGGCCGTCGCCACCTTCCGCGCCGAGGCCGCCACCGAGCTCGCGGTCGAGACCGCGGTCGCCGGGCCGCTGCCCCCCGTGCGGGCGGACCGCGCCGCCATACTCCAGGTCCTGCTCAACCTGCTCCACAACTCCCGCCGCCACGCCGTGGGGGCCCGGCGAGTGGTGGTCGGCGCCAGCGTGGACCGAGCCACCGGGCGGGTCCGCCTGACCGTGGCCGACGACGGCCGGGGCATTCCCCGCCAGGACCAGGCTCGCCTGTTCGAGCCGTTCTTCTCCCCCACCGGCGGCACCGGCCTCGGCCTCGCCATCGCCCACCGCCTGGTGCGCGAGCACGGCGGCCGCCTCAGCGTCTCCTCCGCCCCCGGCGAGGGGACGGTGTTCACGGTGGAGCTGCCGACCGCGGACGAGGCGCCGAGCGAGTAGCCCGAACGCCTCACCGCGCCGCTCCCACGGGCGGCGCGCTCGGCGTCAGATCAGCCCCGCCCGCAGCGCCTTGCTCACCGCCTCGGTCTGGGTGTGGACCTGGAGCTTCTCGTAGATCGAGCGGATGTGGCTGCGAACAGTGTTGGCGGTGACGCCGAGCATGGCCGCGGCGCTGTCGTAACTGTGGCCGTCGGCGAGGGCCGCCAGGAGCTGGACCTCGCGCGGGGTCAGCGGGTGCTCCTCCTCCTGCCGGGGAACCGTCTTCCGGAACAGCCGCACCACCTTGCGGGCGATGGTCGGCGACATCGGCGAGCCGCCCGCCGCCGCCTCCTGGATGGCCTCCAGCAGGCGCGCCGGCGTGGTGCTCTTGAGCAGGTAGCCGCAGGCGCCGCGGCACAGCGAACGGAACACCCGCTGGTCGTCGTCGTAGGCGGTGAACATCAGCACCAGCAGGCGCGGGCACCGCTCCAGGAACAGGCCGACGCCCTCGTCGCCGGCCACGCCCGGCAGCTGCAGGTCGAGGAGGAGCACGTCGGCCTCCGCCAGCTGCCGCGCCGCGAGCGCCCCCTCCACGGTCGACCAGCCACCGACGCAGCGAAAGCCCGGGCTGCCGTCGACCAGCAGCTCGAGGCTGCGCCGCAGCCGCGAGTCGTCCTCGACCAGAGCCACCTTGAGCGGCGTGTCCACCCGGGTCGAGTATGCCACAGGACGCGCCGCCGTTCCCGCCCGGGACGGCCTCGGGGCTCGACAGGATGACCGTGCCATGCGCGCGCCTCGGCGACGGTCCGGGTGACCGCCTGGCGGCGCCGACAGGATGAACGTGGTGGCAGGTGGCACCCTCCCGGTCGGCTCCCTCTCGCCCCTCGGTCGAGCGCCGCCGGCCTCCTCGCCGTTCTTCGCCGACCTCGACCGGGGGGTGTGGAGCTGCACCCGCGAGCGGTCGATCGCCCGCAGTGACACCTCGGGGTGGTATCCGGGCTATGCTCGACCCATGGTGCAACCGACCTCGACCCGCGTGGTGGTGGCGGCCGTCCTCTGGGCCGGCGCCCTGGCTGTTGCAGCGCCTGGCAGCGAGCCGGTCCGCCGCCAGGTGACCCTGCTCCTCACCGCCGGCACCTCGGGCCGGCTCGTGGACACCGACGGCAACAGCGCCGCCGGCCTGACGGCCACGATCCGCTCCCTGGCCGCGGCCGACCAGGCCGCGGGCCACGACGTCGTGGTGCTCGACGCCGGCCGCACCCTCGCCCCCTACGCCGAGTCTCGCTACGACCGGGGCGAGACCGCGATGGGGCTGCTCGCGGCCTCAGGCTGCGTCGCGTTCGCCCCGGACCCGATCGACTTCGCCCTCGGCCGCGAACGGCTCGAGGAGCTGGCCGCTCACGCCCCGTTCCCGGTCCTGAGCCCGGTGGACGGCCCGTCGGACCTGGCCGAGCGCGCCACCCTCGACCTCGGCGACGGTCTCACCCTCGAGCTCGAGTCGGTCGCAGACCCGGCCTTCGCCGGCGACCTCGCCGCCGCCGGCTTCGACAGCGCCCCGCGCTCGGTCCCCGGCGAGCGCACGGGCGACGCGGTGCGGGTCGTGATCGCCCACTCCCACGGCCGCGGCGACAGCCTCTCGAGCCGCCAGCTCACCTGGGGCCTGGTCGAGCGCGGGGAGAGCATCGACCTGCTCGTGGACCCGGACCTCGGCCACGACCTGACCCTGCGCCGCGAGTGCGACGGCGGGCCGATCCTGCTGGTGGGTCGCCGGCAGCGGCGGGACCAGCCGTGGACCGTCGCCCGCGTCGTCCTCGAGCTCGAGCGGTCCGGCGACAGCTGGCAGCCGGTCAGCGCGGAGTCGACAGTGCACGGTGTGGACCCCGGCCTCGCCCCCGACCCCGCGGTCGAGGCCGAGGTCCGCGCCGCCTTCGACCGCTTCCGCGCCGCCTACTCGGCACCGCTGCCGCCTGCCGCGCCGGCGAACCGTGCCGAGCTCGAGCAGTTCGTCCTCGCCGCCATGCGCGAGGCGGCCCGGGCCGAGGTCGCGGCCCTCAACCGCGGCGCCCTGCGGCCGGTCGCGGCGGCGATCATGGACCAGCGGCCACTGCCGCAGGAGGCGATCCTGCGGCTCCTGTCCTTTGACCAGGAGCTGGTGACGCTCGAGCTGACCGGCTCCCGCGTCCTCGCCCTGGCCCAGGAGAGCGCGGTCCGGGTCGGCGACGACGGCCAGCCGCGCCGCGACGGCCTGTACCTGCTCGGCGTGGAGCCGACGGTCGAGGGGGCCGGAACCGCCGCGGCCAAGGTCACCGGCGCCACCGTCAACGGCCGCCCGTTGCGGCCCGACGACCTCTACTCGGTGGTGACCACCCGCTACCTGGCCGCCGGCGGCGACGGCTACGCGACCCTGGTCGAGGGGGCCGGCGTGCCTCTGCGTCAGCCCGACGGCCGCGCGGTCGAGCTGCGGGAGGACGCGGTCCTGCCGCGCCTGGCGAGCGCCGACGTCCCCTTCCCGGACCTGGCGAGGCGCCCCCTCTGGCGTTGGGGCGCGGACCGCCTCGGGCTGGTCTTCGACGGTGTCCGCACCAGTCACGACTCGGCCTACAGCTCCTCCGGCGACAGCCGCGCCCGGGCCGAGGACAGCGCCAGCTTCCTCGGCGAGGCGCGGCTGCGGCTCGACCGGGATGTCCTCCCCTGGCGCTGGGAGAACCGGTTCCGAGCCCGCTTCGGCCTGCTCACCGCCGAGGGGGCCGACACCCGCGAGGTCGACGACGACGCGGTCCTGGACTCGTCGGTGGTGCTCAACCGGTCCCGCCTCCTCGGCGGCTCCCCCTACGCCGGCGTCACCGTCGACACCGAGTTCCGACCGCCCGCCGACGAGGACGGCGATTCCCTCCCCCGGCAACTGGAAGAGAGCCTCGCCTTCGGCGTCACCTGGTCGGCCCGCCTGTGGCCCCGGTTGCGCCTCGGCCTGGTGGGCCGCCACTACGCCCACACCGACCGCCAGGACCAGATCGGTGTCAGCGCCGAGCTGAGCTTCCTCCTCAAGCCGCAGGGCCGCCGCCTCGGCCTCGACTCGCGGCTGCTGCTCGAGGCGCTGGCCGACAGCGAGACGTCGACATCCAAGGCTGACCTCGACCTGCGCCTGCTGGTGCCCCTGTACGGGGGGTTGGCCCTGGCCCCCGGGTTCAACGCCTACCTGCTCGACGACTCGACCCGACCAGGGGTCGCCATCTACACCCGCCTGTCCCTCGCCCTCGTCTGGCTCTGGCAGGACAAGCACCAGCGCTGGTGAGGCCGCCGGCACCGGGGCCGGCGCTCACGGGGCGGCCAGCAACTCCTCGAGGCGGACCGAGATGAGGAGGTCGACCAAGGCGCCGGTCGCAACCGCGGCCGCAGTGGTGCCGTCGAGAAGCCAGCGCTAGCCCGGCCGCAACGGGCACAGCATCATGCCGTTGGCGTGGGCCACGACCACCGCCGCACTGGCGACGCAGACGAGGGGAAGCGGGCTCCCGCCCTTCACCGTCCCTGTCCTCGTGCGCTCCGTCGCCCGGCGGCCCGCCGGGGTGCCACGCCTGGGCAGGCGGGCACCGTCGCGGCCCACGCGCCCGTGTCGCCGGTCTCGAAGCCGTCGCGGAACAGCTCGCCCGCGCCCGGGCTGCGGCTGGCCTCGGCGGTGTTGCCGTGGCAGCCGAGGTTGACGCGGTCGCCGTTCGGCTCCGGCTCGTTGGCGTACGGCGAGCCGGGGTCGCCGGCGTCGATCCCCGGGCTGTCGACCGGGTCGGCGACCCAGGCGTTGGCATCCGGGTCCCACCGCCCGCCGCTCGACTCGAGGTGGTAGTCGCCGGCGGCGGGGTCGGCGAACTGCGGGTCGAGCGAGAGGTTGCCGGCTCCGGTGAGGGGCTCGAACGACAGGGTGTAGGTCGCGGTCAGGGTGCCGCCGTCCATGAGGTGGAAGTCGTCGGCGCCGGCGGCGCCCAGGTTGCCCCAGACGATGGTGTCGCGCAGCTCGGCGTCGGACCCCTGGACGGAGATCCCCGCCCCCAGCCCGACCCAGCCGGTCGACTCGTTGCCGGCGACGGTGCAGCCGAGCAGGGTGGCGCGAGAGCGTCGCCCGTCCCAGGACTGGTCGACGTAGACGCCGCCGCCGTGGGCGGGACCGGTGTTGCCCGCGACCAGCTCGTGGTCGAGGGTGGCGGTGGCGCCCTCGTCGACGAACACCCCCCCGCCCGCGCTGGGCGCGTGGTTCCCGGTGATGACGTCGTGGGTGAGCAGGGTCGGCTGGTCGTGGGCCTCGACCACGAGCACCCCGCCGCCCCAGCCATACCCGGCGGACTCGCCGATCCGGTTGCCCCGGATCAGGTTGGAGCGGATCGTCCCCCACCCGTTGACGGTCAGCCCGCCGCCGTGGTCGCCGTGACCGACGTTGCCCTCGATGAGGTTGCCTTCGACCAGGGCGTTCGCGCAGTGGTGCAGGTAGACCCCCGCGAACTTGCTGCCGACGTTGTCCCGCACCGTGCAGCCGACGATCGCCAGGTCGGCGCCGGTGGCGTTGACGCCGCCACCCTCGACGTCGGTGGCGCCGTTCAGCTCGACCAGGCAGCCGCTGATCGTCACGTCGACCACGATCGACGGCCACGCCTCCTCGTCGACCAGCACCCCGTGCCGCCCGCCGGTGATGCGGAAGCCCTCCACCCGGCTCCCCGGCGTGTCGGTGAGACGGACCGTGGCCGCGGCGCTCGTGCCCTCGACCCAGGTCAGGGACGGGTCGGCGTCGCGGGTCTCGAAGTCGCCCGGGCCGGAGCCGTAGGACGCCGCCCCCACCCAGCCGCCGATCAGGGTGAGCGAGGTGGAGCGCACCCAGACCGCCTCGGGGTAGTGGCCCCGCGCCACCTTCACCATGTCGCCCGGCGCCGCGGCGGCGACCGCGGCCTGGACCGTGGCAAAGGGGTAGAGCGCCGTCCCCTGCTCGATCCCGGTGAGGTTGTCGTCGTCGACGCACCAGACCGCGGCGCCGGCCGGTGCCGCGACCGCGAGAACGACAAGACAGTCGAAGAGCCGTCGCACGCTCCCCCCTCCTGGCCCAAGGGTGAACCCATTGTAGTGCACCGCCGGGCTGCACCCCGCCCCCCCTCGGCCCCCCGTCCCGCACGCGCTCCAGCTCCGGCCCGAGGCTGCCGCAGACCTCCCCCGCGCCGATCCGGGACCCCGCCTGCGGGCGGGGCTGGCGCGGCCGGCAGCACCCCGAACCCGGGCACTACCCGTCCCGGCCGGAAGGCCGCCGCCGCGTCGTCGGGCACCCCCCTGCCCGCCAGCGATCCCCGCCCCGGTCGCCCGGGTCCGGGTGCGCCGACCGCGGCGCCCCTCCCGATGGGAACCTCCGACACCGGCCCCGCCGAGGTCTCGTCAGCGCGCCTTCACCACCACCACGGTCATGTCGTCGCCGTGGTGGGAGCCGCCGGCGAAGCGGGCGACGTCGCGCACCACCGCGTCGCGGATCGCGGCCGCGCTCAGGGTCGCGGGGTCCAGCCCCGCCAGCAGACTCTCCAGCCGCTCGCCGCCGTAGAGCCGTCCGGCCCGGTCACTCGCTTCCAGCACGCCGTCGGTGTGCACCACCAGGACGTCGCCGGAGACGAAACGGCGCCGGCGGCTCTGGTACGTCGTGTCGCCGAACACCCCCAGCGGCACCCGCGAGCCGGCGCCGGCGACCGCCTTCACCGCGTCGCCCGAGCGCAGCAACGGCTCGCACAGGCCGGCGTTGACCAGCTCGACCTGGCCGGTCGCGGGGTCGAGCACCACCAGGCACAGGGCGGCGAACATCCGCCGGCCGATCTTGCGGTGGACGGAGCGGTTGAGACCGGTCATGAGCCGGTCGGCCTCGAGCCCCTGGTCGGCCCACGACACCAGCAGGCCGTTGGTCATCACCGCCGCCATCGCCGCCGGCATGGCCTTGCCGGACACGTCGCACACCGCCACCGCCAGCCGCCCGCCGGCGCGGTCGAGCCACAGGTAGTCGAAGAAGTCGCCGCCGACCTCGTTGGCCGGGATGCAGACCCCGGCGATGTCGAAGCGGTCGAGGGGCGGCGCGGACCGGGGCATGATCGCCATCTGCGCGTCGTGGGCCGCCGCGAGCTCGGCCCGCATCCGCACCGCGCGCAGCCGGCGGCGGGCGGCGAACCCGACCGCGGCCGCGGCCAGCGCCGCCACGCCCAGCCGGAAGGACCAGGTGGCCCACCACGGCGGCGTCACCACCACCCCGAGCGACGCCCCCTCCTGGTTCCAGACCCCGTCGGCGTTGGCGGCCTTGACCCGGAAGGTGTAGCGGCCCGGCGCCAGGTCGGTGAAGGTGGCCAGCCTCCGGCTCGCGTCGACCGCGCTCCAGGCGTCGCTGAAGCCCTCCAGCCGGTAGGCGTAGCGGTTCTTCTCCGGGGCTGCGAAGTGCAGCGCGGCGAACTCGAAGCTGACCACGTCGTCGCGGTGGGACAGCTGCACCCGGGGCGTGAAGCTCACCGGCCTGGTCAGCACCGGCGGCCGGCCGTCCCCCCGCCCGGGCCGGACCGAGCGGTTCGCGAGCTGCAGGTCGGTGACCACCACCGCCGGCGGCACGGTGTTGCCGCGGATCTCCTGCGGCCGGAAGACGACGAAGCCGGAGATGCTGCCGAACAGCAGCTCGCCGCTCGCGCGCTCGAGCGCCGCGCCGCCGTTGAACTCGTTGCTCGGCAGGCCGTCGCGGGTGTCGTAGTTGGTGAAGGTCTCGGTGGCGGGGTCGAAGCGGGACAGGCCGAGGTTGGTGCTGATCCAGAGGTCGCCGCGGTCGTCCTCGCGGATCGCGTAGAGGGAGTCCGAGGGCAACCCCTGCTCGGTGGTGAAGACGGTCGAGCGGCCGGTCGAGGGGTCGAGCCGGTTGAGGCCGCCGCCGTAGGTGCCGACCCACACGGCGCCGGACCGGCCGCGGTGGACGGCGAAGACGAAGTCGTTGCTGAGCGAGGTCGGGTCGGCCGGGTCGTGGCGAAGGTGCCGGCAGCGGCCGGTCCGCGGGTCGAGCAGGTCGAGGCCGCCGCCCTGGGTGCCGACCCAGAGGGAGCCCGAGCCGTCGTCGACCACGGTGCGGACGAAGTCGTGGCTCAGGGAGCTCGGGTCGGCCTCGTCGTGCCGGAAGTGGGTGAACCGTCCCGACGCCGGGTCGAGCCGGTCGAGGCCGGCGCCGAAGGTGCCGACCCAGAGCGCGCCCTCACCGTCGACGTGCAGGCACCGCAGCTCGTCGTGGCCGAGCGAGTCGGGGTCGGCGGGGTCGTGGCGGAAGACCCGGAACCGACCGCTCGACGGGTCGAGCCGGTCGAGGCCGCCGCCGTGCGTCGCCACCCACAGCTCGCCCCCGGGCCCGTGGGTGATGGCGCGGACGGTGTCGTGGCTCAGGGAGCCCGGGTCGGCCGGGTCGTGGCGGAAGTGCTGGAAGACGCCGCTCGCCGCGTCGAACCGGTCGAGCCCGCCGCTGTCGGTGCCCACCCACAGCACCCCGGACGAGTCCTCGTGCAGCGCCCAGACGATGTCGTGGCCGAGCGAGGTCGGGTCCTGGCGCACCGAGCGGTAGGAGCGGAACCGCTTGCGCCCGACCTCGGTCGCGGCCAGGCCGCCGCCGTAGGTCCCCACCCACAGCACGTGCGAGCGGTCCTCGAACAGGGAGTACACCCGGTCGGTGGGGAGGCTGGCGGGGTCGAGGGGGTCGTGGCGCAGGGTCGCCCAGGCGCCGGTCTGCGGGTCGCGCCGCGCCAGGCCGCCACCGTCGGTGCCGACCCACAGCGCGCCGAGGTGGTCCTCGGCCAGCGCCCGGACGTGGTTCGAGGGCAGGCTGCCCGGGTCGCGGCGGTCGTGGCGGTGGTGGGCGAAGCCGCCGGTCGCCCGGTCGAGGCGGTCGAGGCCGCCGCCGTACGTGCCGACCCAGAGCTCGCCGGTCGAGCTCTCGAGCAGGGCCAGCACCAGGTCGTCGGCCAGGCTGGCCGGCCGGGCCGGGTCGTGCCGGAAGTGGGCGCAGCGGCCGCTCGCGGGGTCGAGACGGTCGAGCCCGCCGCCGTGGGTGCCGACCCAGATCCCGCCCTGCCCGTCCTCCAGCAGGGCGCGGACGTCGTCGTGGCCCAGGGAGGAGGGGTCGGCCGGGTCGTGCCGGAAGTGGGTGAAACGCCCCGTGGCCGGGTCCAGTCGGTCGAGGCCCGCGCCCTGGGTGCCGACCCAGATCGCCCCGTCTCGGGCCTCGAGCAGGGCCCGGACCGTGTTGCCAGCCAGGCTGGAGGGGTCGGCCGGGTCGTGGCGGTAGACGGTGACCAGGTCGCGCTCGGGGTCGAGGCGGTCGAGGCCGCCCTCGAAGGTCCCCACCCACAGCGCCCCGGAGCGGTCGACCAGCAGCGCCTTGAGCTCGCTGTGGCTCAGGGACGTCGGGTCGCCAGGCCGGCTGCGGTAGACCACGAACCGGTAGCCGTCGTAGCGGTCGAGACCGTCCTCGGTGGCGAACCACATGAAGCCGGTGCGGTCCTGGGCGATGGCGTCGACGATGCTCTGCGACAGCCCGTGCTCGATCGACAGGCGACGGAAGATCGGGCGCCCTTCCTGCGCCCGGAGCGCGGGCGCGGCCAGCGCGACGGCGGCCAGCGCCGCCCCCCGCCACCGCGCCCTCGCCCTCGAAGGCGTCGAGTACCTCGGCGAGCGCATCTCGCACGCGCAGGCCGACGCCCGTTACGA
>CAYTJW010000024.1:0-20657 GCA_964438135.1 uncultured Thermoanaerobaculia bacterium | reverse complement strand
CCGCGCCAGGCGGATGGCGTCGCCGGGGGCGCCGGTCGCCACCGCCTCGACCTTGAGCCCGGCCTGGCTGAGGCGCTCGAGCGCGGCCGGCGCCAGGCGGCCGCAGGCACCTCCACCCGCAGCAGGGTTGACGACCGCGAGGTGACGCCGCAACGGCCCGGTCACGACCGCGGCTCCTTCGGCCTCGCGCTCCTGGCGACGGCGGGCGGCGGCGCTCCCTCCGGCCCACCCGGCGCGACGTGGCAGCGGTTTGCGGCCACGGGCTCCACCGCGCCAGCCTATCACCGGTGGGTAGCGCCCTGCCGCCACCCTGGCGCCGCACCGCGGCGCCGGCGGGGGACGCGCGCGGGCCCGCCGCCACGCCAGCTCGTGCCTTGACATCGCCGGATCGCAGTGCCATCCTCGAGCCAGGCAGCGCGCGCTGACGGTTGACATCTCTCCGGCGGCGGGGACCATGGAGCGGCTCACATCGGGTGAGCTCGCACCTCGACCATGTCTCGCCGGCCGGGTCGGCGCGGAGTCGAGCACGACCGGGCGCGGTCCCGCGCGGACCCTGCCGGCGAAAAGGCGAGGAGGAGACGATGGGCACCAAGGACGACCAGGCGTTGATCGGCAGGGCGATGCTGGACCCGGCCTTCCGCAGAAGGCTCCTCGAGGACGCGGAGGGCACCGTGAGGGCCGAGGGCCTGGACGTTTCCCCCGCGCTCCTCGGCCAGTTCCGTGCGATGGACGCGGCTGCGGCCGAGCAGGTGGGCCGGGTCATCGGCGCCCTGTTCCAGCAGCGCGAGGTGGGCGAGCTGAGTGACGACGAGGCGGCGGCAGTCGCGGGCGGTTCGGAATCGGCCCAGCAGCAGTTCGCCGGCGTGCAGCTGCTGCGAAACCCAGGCGCCCTGCAGCACAACCCGACCCTGCCGGACTTCGACCAGCCCTTCGTCGCGCCGACGACCTGGTGACGTTCTCCCGCGCGCCAGCCCTCGGCGGCGGGGAACCTCACTGACTCCGCCGCGCGGCTGGGCACCTCGGCCCGCGGGTCGGTGGTGTCGTGCCCGTCGGGCGCCGGCCACAACGGCCGTTCGCGTGCGTTGCGGCGTGGAGGCCGAGCATCGATGGCGGCGACCCGAGCTCACGACTCCGTCGAGCTGCTCCTCTGCAGCATGCCCTTCGGCCTGCTCCCGACGCCCTCCCTGGCGCTGGGGTTGCTGCACGCCTCGCTCGGCGACCTCCGCGAGCGCGCACGCCAGCGCTACTACTCGCTGGACTTCGCCGCCACCGTCGGCCATGAGACCTACCGCCAGGTCTCGCTGCGGTGGGAGGTCGGCGACTGGGTGTTCGCGGAAGCTGCCTTCCCCGAGGCGGACCTCGACGGGGAGGGCTTCCTCGCCCACGTTGCCCGCACCCTGCCAACCGACCATGCCGCCACCCTGCCGTCGCTGGACCCCGCCGAGGCCCGTGCCCTCCTCGAGGGGTCGGCGGCGGCGGCGGTGGAGGCTCGCCGCGCGGTGCCGGCCTTCCTGGCCGCCTGCACGACCGAGATCGAGCGGCTCAAGCCGCGCCTGATCGGTTTCTCCTGCCTGTTCCAGCAGCGGTTGGCGTCCATCGCCCTGGCCCGGCAGGTCAAGGAGCGGCTGCCCGGAGCATTCGTCGTCTTCGGCGGACCCGAGTGTCACGGTGGGCGCGGCCTCGAGCTCCTGCGGCAGGTCGAGTGGATCGACGCGGTGGTTTCCGGCCCCGGCGAGCTGGTGCTGCCCGCGCTGGCTCGACGGGTCCTCACCGGGCAGGGCGCGGACGGGATCCAGGGGGTGCTCACCCGGCCGCTGGCGGCGCCCGCGGCCTCGGCCGCGGTTGTCGACGCTCCGCAACCGGCCAGCATGGACGACCTCCCCTACCCCCTGTTCGACGACTACTTCGCCGACCTGCAGAGATCCGGCGTCGAGCTGCCCTACCCGGTCTACCTCTCGCTCGAGACCTCGCGTGGCTGCTGGTGGGGAGAGGACCCGAGGCGTCACTGCGTGTTCTGCGGCCTCAACGGCCCCCGCCTGTGCTTCCGGGCCAAATCCGGCCGGCGGGCGGTCGAGGAGCTGGAGCACTTCTCCCGCACCCGTCCGGGCGCGGCGCTGATCATGACCGACAGCGTCCTCGACCCGGCCTACCTCGAGGAGGTCATCCCGGCCCTGGCCGCCAGGCGCCTGGCAGCCGTCATCCAGTACGAGACGCGACCGACCCTGAGCCGCGAGGAGCTCGCGCTGCTCAAGGCGAGCGGAGTCGCCCAGATCCAGCCCGGTGTCGAGAGCCTGAGCACGGCGGTGCTGCGGCTGATGCGCAAGGGCACCACCGCCATCGCCAACCTGCAGCTCCTCAAGTGGGCCCGGGAGCTCGACCTTGACATCCACTGGAACCTCCTCGCCGGCATTCCGGGCGAGCCCGAAGAGGCATATCGGGAGATGGAGGGGCTGATCCCGCTCATCACCCACCTGACCCCGCCCCGGCGCTTCAGGGTCGTCAACCTCGTCCGCCACAGCCCGATGCTCGAGCAGGCCGAGGCCTTCGGCCTCACCGGCATCCGCCCGGCACCGGCCTACGCCCACGTCTTCCCGTTCGGCCCCGAGGCGATCGCCAACCTCGCGATCACCTTCGTCTTCAGCGACCAGCGCTACCAGGAGGTGGAGCGCTACACTCGTGGCGTGCAGCTCCTGGTCCGGGCATGGAAGCGGGACCACCGCACCAGCGACCTCCTGGTCGTCGAGGAGCGCGACCGCTCCCTCGTCATCGACCGGCGGGCAGGCGCCGAGCGGAACCTGATGTCCTTGGGCGGGCTGGCGCACCTGCTCCACTCAGCCTGCCACACCATCCGCAGCGCTGCGTCACTCCGCCGCGCGGCGGCTGCTGCCGGGCGGACAGAGGTCACGAGCACCGCGTTCGAGGAGGTCATGGCCGACCTGGTGCGGCGGCGGCTGGTGGTCCGCGAGGGCGACCACTACCTCAGCCTCGCCCTGCGCGTCCTCGGCGGCTCGGTGTCGCCGCTCAAGGCCGCGCGACCGGGCACAGAGGGGGACGGGTGAGGCCGCGCCGCGTGCTCCTCGTCGAGCCCGGCGAGCTGTTCCGACGCGGTCGCGGACGCAGCCCGATCCGAGCCCCGCTGCGGCCAGGCCAGCTCGCCCTGTACTCGCACCTCCGCGAGCACCGGGTGGACGAGGTCTCGTGCCTCGACCTCGACCTCGAGCCGCTGCCAGCGCCCCGCTCCGCCGACGACGAGCTCGCGCTCGCGGCACGCTGTGCCGAGCTGCTGGCCGGAGCCGCCTACGACGTCGCCGCCATCTCCTGCTTCAGCACCTACTCCTACCCGAGCGCGGTGCTCGTCGCCCGGGCGAGCAAGAAGGTGCATCCCGCCGCGACCGTGGTCGTCGGCGGGTGGCACTGCCTGTCCGAGGCGCACGACTTCACCGACCTCGGCGGGATCTTCGACGTCGTCGTCCGCGGTCCCGGCGAGCGGCCGCTGCTCGCGGTCGCGCGCGGCGAGCTCCGCCCGACCGACGGCACGCTGGTCGTCGACGCGCCGGCCTTCACCCGCGCCGAGCACGCCGGGCTCGACTACCGTCTCGTCGACCACGTGCGCCAGGCCTGCGCCCGCTACGCCGCGGACTTTCGCGCCGCCAACGCGGTGATGCTGCCGGTGAGCCGCGGCTGTCCGCACGCCTGCCACTTCTGCGGCAACAGCCTGTCGCCCGACCGGCGCTGGCTGGCGCTGCCAGTCTCGAGCTGCCTGTCGCTGGTGGAGCAGGCACGGGCGGTCTTCCCCAACCTCGAGGCCTGCTACTTCGGCGACGCCGTCTTCGGCGCCAGTCGGCGTTGGCGCCGTGAGCTGCTCCAGGCCCTGGCGCGCGACTTCCCGGGCCTCCCGTTCGTCGTGATCACCCGCGCCGAGCTCCTCGAGCACCGCGACGTCGAGCTCCTCGCGGCGTGTAGCGCCTTCGTCGTCCTCGGCGTCGAGTCCCTGTCGCCCGCCACGCTCACCGCCATGCGCAAGACGCCCGACCCGACGCGCTACATCGCGCGCACTGGACAGGTCGTGCGCGAGCTGCGGTCGAACGGGGTACCGCACGAGCTGTACCTCATCGTCGACCACCCCGGGGAGAGCGAGGAGTCGATCCGCACGACCCTCGCCGAGCTGGACGGCCTGATGGGCCCGCTGACCACGACCATGGGGTTCCGCTACCTGCACCTGCCGCAGTTCGCGCGCGCCTACGACGAGCTTCGGCAGCGCTTCGGAACCGAGCTGCGCGGGCCGGTGCGGTGGTGGCAGGAGCCGGGGATGCACGACACCGACACGCTCACCCGCCAGTACGTCCCGTCCAAGCGGCAGGGGGAGAGCTTCGACCAGGCCAAGGAACGCCTGGAGACGGCGCTCGTCCCGCTCGACGGGCTGCTCCGCCGCCACGCTCGGATGGTGCCGCACGGCACCGTGGCCCGCCACCTGGCCGACGTCGCCTCGGCGAGCGGGTCGACCGCGGTGTAGCCGCCATGCCAGGCCGGCGCGACCACCTGCCTTCGCTCGCCCAGGTGCGACGCTTCTACGACTCCGACGTGGTGATCGACCGCTTCACGGGCTGCTTCGCCGGGCACTGGCACACCCCGCTGACCCTCAGCCTGCCCGGGACCAGGAGCGCCGAGCGGCTCGTCTGCGGCATGCTCCGTCTCGGCCCCCACCACGACCTGCTCGACTTCGGCTGCGGCGTTGGCGGCACCACCTGCATGATCGCGCAGAGGGTCGGCTGCCGCGCCCGTGGGCTGAACATCTCCCCCCGGCAGGTGATGATCGCCCAGGAGGTGGCAAGCCGACTCGGCCTCGCCGACCGCGTCGGCTTCGACTGCTACCCCGGCCGCGAGCTGCCATACCCGGCGGCGAGCTTCGACCGGGTCGTGTTCTTCGAGTCCCCCTGCCACGTACCGCACAAGCGGCTGCTGTTCGAGCAGCTGTTCCGCGTCCTCAAGCGCGGCGGAGCCTGCGCCGGGCAGGACTGGGTGCTGGCCACGGACCGGATCTCGGCGGCAGACCGGGCGGCGTTCATCCGCCCGATCGAGGTGGCGACCGAGGTCGAGCTCTGCTCGCTCGACCGCTACCGCGAGCTGATGACCGCCGCCGGGTTCGCCAACATCCAGGCGCTCGACGCCCGCGACCTCGCGGCCACACTTGGAGACGCCTTCACCGCGGTCTCGCCGGAGCCGGTCCACGTCGCCCGGCGGGAGCCCTTGGCCGCCCGCCTGACCAAGGGCAACACCGCGCTCAGCAACGCCTTCCACCGCGGGCTGTTCACCATCGGCTTCCTCTACGGCGAGAAGCCCGCCCCCCGGTCGACCCGGCGACAGGCGAACGACGGGCGCCGGCGGGACGCCGCTGCGACTCCCTCTGCCGCCGGGCTCCCCCGCCCCGCGCCGCCGCTGGTCGCCCCGGAAGCCTGTCACCTGGGCGTGTACTCGAGGAAGAAGAACCTCGCCTGCCTGAGCTTCCACCGCGCGGCCTTCGACGTGCCCGACAGCCGAGTGCTGGCCGCGTTCAGCGCCCTGGTGGAGTCCTCCGCCTGTTGCACCCTCGAGTCGTCGTGCAAGGTCGACGCCGCAGGCCTGCAGAGCGCCCGCTGGAACCTCTTCTGCCACGGTGACAACGCGCCCGACTTCCTGGCGGCGGCGCTCCGCCTCTTCGACGACTACGCCGCGCTGAGTGGCGCGCCCCTCAACCTCGACCTGCTCCGCGGCTACCTCTCCGCCGGCATCGACTTCTCCCAGGTGCGCAAGGTCGTCACGGGCGTCGACCTGCGCGCCGCGCCGGGGGTGTCGCGAGCCAAGCTCTGGCTCATGCTCGCGCGCGCCCCTGACCTGGTCGAGCGGGCGATCGCCCTGCACGGCGATGGACGGGTCGTCCGTGCCCTGCGCTTCCACGACGACTTCCTGGTCGGCTTCGACCTCCGTTTCGACGGCACCTGCGGCGTCAAGCTCTATCCCGACGTCCGGCCGGAGGAGCTCGGCGACAGCGACATCCGACAGCGACTGCGGCGGTTCCTGTCGTCCGAGGCGCTGACCGCGATGGGGCTCTGCCTGTGGACCCACATCTACCTCGCCCACCACAACCCGGACACCGTGCTCCAGCTGCACCCCGCCGACCCCGACGACTTCGTGGCGCGGCACCTCCCGCCGCGCGGCCGGGAGATCCACGCCGCGTACGCCGGCGTCCCGCTTCTCGACATGGTGGTCGCAGTCCCGGAGCGGGAGCTGCACACGGGCGAAGTGCGCAGCTTCGCCCTCTACTACATGCCTGCCGAGGCCCCCGCGGCGGCCCGCGGGCAGCCGAGCGGGCGCGGGCGCGATGCTGAGGCCTGACTGCCCCGGGGTCACCCTCGACCTCGCCGCGCCGCCATGGCTGCGCTTCGTCGTGGTCGGCAGCGGCCGATCGGGCACTGCCTACGCCGCAGCGGTCTTCTGCCGCCTGGGCATCCCCTGTGGTCACGAGGCCGTGTTCGGCTGGGGTCACCCGCCGGACCCGCGCCTCCTCGGCGACTCGTCGTTCTGCGCCGCGCCGTTTCTCGGCTGGTTTTCGGGCGTGGTGTTCCACCAGGTCCGCCACCCCCTCGCAGTGCTGCAGTCGGTGGTCGCGACCGGCTTCTTCCACGACCCCGGCCCCTACGTACCGCACCTGGCCCTGGTCGAGCGGTTCCTGCCCGACCTCGGCCGCGCCACGACGCCGATCGAGAAGGCCATTCGCTTCGTCCTCGGATGGAACCTCATGTGCGAGCCGCACGCTCATCTGCGCTGGCAGGTCGAGACCCTCGCACCGTCGACCCTGCGCGCTGCTGCCCGGCTGCTCGGCGAGGAGCGGTCCCTCGATCAGTGCGCCGACGCCCTCGCCGCGGTCCCGACCGATCTCAACCGCCTCGAGACGAGAGGCCTGCGGCGGGTTGTCCTCGGCTGGGAGGATCTGCCAGCCGCGGGCAGCACCGACGACCTCGTCGCGCTCGCGAAACGGTACGGCTACGACCCATGACCGCCTGCCCGTCGCGGTCACCGACGCCGCCGACCTGAGGCGAGCTCTGGCCCGCTGCCGGGCGCCCGCCCCAGGGCGCGGCGCGACCTCGTCGAGCTGGACCTGACGACCGCCGGGACCGGCGCACGCGGGCGGGTCAGCAGGGCGGGGACGCCGGCGTGACCGAGACCAGCTCGAGGTCGAGCACCAGCGGCGGGCTCGCCGCCCACCCGGTCGGCACGAGCAGGTGGCCCGGCACCCACAGCACCCGGCGCTCCCCCTCGCGCATCGAGCCCACCGCCTCGACCAGCCCGGCCGGGAGGTCGGCCACCCGTCGTGCGACCCCGCCCAGGCCGGCGCGGTAGGTGGTGTCGACCACCCGCCCGTCGGCCGCCCAGGCGACCAAGCGCAGCACGACCGAGTCGGTCGCGGCCGGGCTCCTCGACGGACGACCGGCGGCCAGGGTCGTGTAGGCCAGACCGCTCGCAGTCCGCACCGCGTCCGCGGGCGCCTGGCCGAGGTCGGGCGGCGGCGAGGGACGAGGGTAGGCCCAGTCCATCAGCGCCGCCATCGCCGTCCCGCCGCGGCGCGCGCGCGCCAGCTGCTGCGCGGTCTTGGCGTCGTGCGAGCAGTCGTTGATGTGGATCGACAGGCCCCGGCGGTAGGCCAGCTCGAAGATGTCGTAGGTCATCTGCCGGTGACGGGCCATCGCCGGCGTGAGCTCCGGCGACCCGGCCGGGCCGACCCGGTCGCCGAAGTTGACCATGGCCGGCGACGTCGGTGCGCCGCTGAACAGCTGGCCCAGGTTGAGCTGGCGGACGCCCATGTCGTCCAGCTCCAGCAGCGCTTCGCGGGTCACCAGGTGGTCGTACGTCGCCTCGTACACCGGCACCTCGACCGAGACCCACGGAAACACGGCCACGGCGTGGTCCCGGACCTGCCGCACGACGCGCGGGTCGAAGTCGCAGCCGGCCAGGTTGAAGCGGATCTCGTCCAGGCCGTAGTCGCGGAACCGCCGCAGGGTGGTGCCGTTGGCGAGCAGGCCGTTGGTGTAGGCCCACAGGTAGACGTGACCGAGGTGGGCGCGCACGAAGGTGACGATCCTGGCTGCCACCGGCTCGTACAGGAAGGGCTCGCCGCCGCTCAGGGAGAGACCGTGCACCGCGGCGCCGTGCTCGCGGAGGGCCTCGAGCAGGCGGTCGACCCAGCCCATGCCGAAGGACGCCTCGTCGACCGTGCGGGCGGAGGCCGGCTGCGGGCAGAAGGCGCACCGGGCGTTGCAGCGCAGGCCGACGAAGACGCACAGCCAGGTGCCCGCCTTGCATGCCTGGCAGCCCGGGCTGAGCGCCTCCTTGCCGCAGCTGGAGACGGTCAGGCCGAGGTCGTCGTGGCGGAGCGACGGCAGGCTCCGCCGCCTGAGCTCCAGGTCGAGCGAGGAGGCCGGCGCGAGGGGCACCGGCGCCGGCCGCGCCGGGGCGGCCGCCGCCTCGGGCACCAGCGCGCCGATGCCGGCGAGCTGGCGGATCAGGAGCCGGCGGCTCTCCGCCTCCCCGGCCTCGAAGCCCAGCAGGACCTCCTCCGGGTCCGCGGGCTGGCGGAAGAGACCCAGCAGCTCGAGCACCGCGGGGCCGTCGTCGGTCAGGGAGAGCTCCGGCGTGGCGCCGCTCGCGACGCGCAGCTGGCCACGACACATGGTCACCTGGACCCGGGGAGCGGCGACCCACTCCGTCATGCTGGCGCGGCCCTCCCTGCCGACCTCAACAGGCCATGATACACCCCACTGACCGCTCGTCGTGCGTGCCGCCCGGCGCGTGCTACGATCGAACACGCCGATGGACCAACAGGTGCTGTTCGCCCTGCCGCCCAACCTGGAGGGCTACGGTCAGGTGACGGTCCCGGCCGCATTCCACCTCCTCGGCAGCCTGCTCGACCAGGACGGCCTGGTGACCGACTACCTCGTCGCCGCCCTGCCCGAGGCTCGCCGCTCCTGCCCCAGTGAGCACCTGCTCGAGGTCGACCCGCGCCTGCCACCGCCCGAGCAGCTGCGCCACTTCGCCGCCGCCCTGGCGGCCGGCGTCGAGCGAGCCGTGGCCGGGGGCCGGCGACCCGTGCTCGCCCTCTCGTGCTTCACGTCCTCGCTCTACCTGCCGACCATGCTGCTGGGGGCGTGGGCCCGGTATCGGTTCCCTCGCCTGCCGATCCTGGTCGGCGGCTATCACCCCACCATCGCCCCGGCCTCGCTGCTCGAGCGGGTCGGCACCGAGGCCCGCAACCTCGCCGCCGAGCCGCGCTGGCGCGGTGCGGACGGGACCTTCCTCGGCGAGCTGGTCTGCGCCACGGTCTCCATCCTGGCACGGCGCGACTTCGTCTTCGACGCCGTCTTTCGGGGGCGCGCCGAGGGCTCGCTGCCGCGCGTCCTCCGCCAGCTGGCCGAGACCGGGACCCGGCCGGCGGCGCCGGTGCTGGTCGACTCGGCGCCGCTCTCCGCGGCCGAGCTGCGCCGCTTCCGCTACTCCCCGGCGGTCCTGTCGCGCCTGGCCGGCCCTGCCGCGGCCCCGCCCCACCCCCCCCACGTCCGGCGCTTCGACCTCTGCTTCAGCCTCGGCTGCCCGCACGCCTGCGCCTTCTGCGTCAACAGCTCCCGCCATGAGCCGTGGCACGGCTTCGACCCGAGCTATGCCGTCGACCTGCTCGGCGCCCTCCACCTCGAGCACCAGGTCCAGCAGTTCTCGGTCCTCGACGCCAACTTCGGCGCCTCTCCCACCTGGCGCCGGCAGTTCTTCCGCCTCCTCGCCGGGAGACCCTGGGCGAACCGGATCCAGCTCGACATCCAGACCTCGGTGACCGCCTTCGACCTCCCCGACCCGGAGCTGCTCGACGCCACCGGCCTCACCGTTCAGGTCGGCGTCGAGTCATGCTCGCCCGAGATCCTGCTGCGGATGAACAAGACCCGCGACCCGCAGCGCTACCGCGAACGGCTGCGGCGGATGGTCCGTCGCATGGCCCCGCACGTCGACGGCTTGGGCCTGCTGCTGATCTTCGGCTTTCCGGGCGAGACGCGGCGGACGCTCCGGGAGACCCTCGACTTCCTGCTCGACGACTGCGACGTGCTCAGCCACCACAACGTCGCCCTCATGCCCCAGCTCTACCTGCCGCTCGAGGGCACCGACGCGGCCGACCGCACCGACCTCTACCGGCGCGAGCTCGGCTTCGTGCCGGGACGGCCGGCCTGGTGGGAGCGGGACGCCGCCCGGCGCTTCGACGGCCTGCGGCCTAGCGCGGAGCTCGACCTCGCCACCTGCGAGAGCCTGGTGTCGCTGCTGCAGGGCTACTTCTTCGGCGGCTGGGCGCACGCCCAGCAGGCGTTCGACCGCCCTCTCCTCACGGTCAAGACCAGGCTGCAGCGACAGCGCTTCCGCGCCGCTGTCGACGGGCTGCTCGCGGGCACCTGAGCGCCGGCGGACCGCTGCGGTCGCGATGCTATCATCGGTCGCCCCCGCCCCGGGGCCCGAGGAGGCGCCGTGCACGAGACGATCGACTACGCCGAGGTCGGGTTCATGTGCGGCCTCGAGGTCCACCAGCAGCTCCTCACCGACCGCAAGATGTTCTGCCGTTGCCCGGCCGGGCTCTACACCCGCGAGCACGACGGCTCGGTGCTGCGCCACATGCGGCCGACCCTGTCCGAGCTGGGCGAGTACGACGGCACCGCCCTGATGGAGTTCAAGACCAAGAAGAACATCATCTACCTGCTGCACGAGAGCAACGTCTGCACCTACGAGATGGACGACACGCCGCCGTTCCTGGTCAACCGCCAGGCGGTCAACGTCGCCATCGAGCAGTGCCTGATGCTCGGCTGCGACATCGTCGACGAGGTCCACATCGCCCGCAAGCAGTACCTCGACGGCTCGATCCCGACCGGCTTCCAGCGCACCGCCATCGTCGGCGTCAACGGCCGGCTGCCCTTCCGCGGCCGCGAGCTGTCGGTGACCCAGGTGTCGGTCGAGGAGGACAGCTGCCGCGAGGTGTCGGACGAGGGCCACCTCATCGTCTGGCGCGCCGACCGCCTCGGCATGCCGCTGATCGAGACCGTCACCGGCCCCGACCTGCGCACCCCCGACGAGGTGGAGGAGGCGATCCTGCTGGTCGGCCGGGTCTGCCGCTCGACCGGCCACGTCCGGGTCGGCATCGGCGCCTCCCGCCAGGACGTCAACGTGTCGGTGCGCGGCGGCCGCCGGGTCGAGATCAAGGGCGTGCCGCAGGCCGGCTGGGCGCCGCGGCTGGTGCACGGCGAGGCCCTGCGGCAGGTCAACCTCCTCCGCCTCCGCGACGAGCTGCACCGCCGCGGCTTCGCGACCCGCGCCGCCGTGGCGGTCGAGCACCACGACGTCACCGACCTGGTGGCCGAGTCGGCCCTCGAGTTCCTCCGGCGCGAGCCCTGGCTGCGCTTCGTCGAGAGAGAGCGCCGCCGGCCCGGCTTCGAGCTCGGCCGGGGGCCGTTCTCGGTCCGCGCCATCCGCCTGCCGCGCCTGGCCGGCACCCTGGGCTGGCCGACCCAGCCGGAGCGGAGCTTCAGCCACGAGCTGGCCGGACGTGTCCGCGTCATCGCCTGCCTCGACCAGCAGCCGATCCTGCTGTCGAGCGAGAAGTGGCCGGACTACGCCGGCGCCAGCCAGGAGCTGCGCAAGCTCAAGCACCGGACCGGCTGCGGCCCGGACGACGCCCTGGTGCTGGTGTGGGGGCCGCTCGACGACACCGTCACCGCCGCCAACGAGGTGCAGCTGCGGTACGCCGACGCGACCGACGGCGTGCCCAACGAGACCCGGCAGCCGTTCCGGGACGGCTCCACCGACTTCGAGCGCATCCTGCCCGGCCCGGACCGGATGTACCCCGACACCGACAGCCCGCCGCAGCGGATCACCCGCGACCTGGTGCGGGGGCTCAAGCTCACCCTGCCGGAGCCGCCGTGGGAGCGCGAGGCCCGCTACCGGGCGGCCGGGGTGCCGACGCCGACGATCCACTACCTGATCCGCCGCAACGGCGCCCGCCTCGTCGACCGGGTCGTCTTCGCCGCCGGCGCCGACCTCCGCCAGGCCTGCTTCTTCTTCGGCGAGCGGCTCAAGGGCCTCAAGCGCTCGGGCTGCCCGGTCGACCGGGTGAGCGCCGAGCGGTGGGTCGAGCTGTTCCGCGTGCTGCGCGCCCAGCCGGTCCTGTGGGAGCTGTGGAAGCCGCTGGCGGTCGAGCTCGCCCTCAAGCCGCAGGCCCCGGTGCGGACCATCGTCGCGGGGCTGCTGCTCAAGGACGACTTCGGCGGCTGGCGGGACCGGGTGGTGCAGGTGGTGGCCACCTCCCGCCCCGACCGCGCCGACGGCAGCCGCGCGCAGCTGGTCCGTTTCCTGCTCGGCGAGGCCATGCGCGCGCTGCGCGGCCGGGTGCCGGTGGCCGAGGTGCGACAGGCGATCGAGCGCGAGCTCGAGGGGGTGTCGGCATGAGCACGCCCGATCCGCTCAAGGGGTACCGCGGTCTGGCCCGGCGCCGGCTCGAGGAGTGGGGGGTGCGGGTGTGGAGCGAGGTCCGCCTCACCAACCAGGCCGGCAGCTGCTTCGAGGGCGTCATCCTGCCCCGCAGCGAGACCTCGGACGACCTCCACCTGGTGCTCAAGCTCCGCACCGGCTACAACGTCGGCGTCCACGTCGACCGGGTCGCGTCGGTGGTCGAGATCGGCTACAAGGAGGCGGTCTACAAGATCCCGGAGAAGGAGTTCCCGCGCCGCCCCGACCTGCCCAGCGTGACCCTGCTCGGCACCGGCGGCACCATCGCCTCGCGTCTCGACTACCGCACCGGCGCGGTCATCCCGGCCTTCACCCCGGGCGAGCTCTACGGCGCCGTGCCGGAGCTGGCCGACATCTGCAACCTCACCACCCGCAAGCTGTTCGGCGTGTTCTCCGAGAACATGAGCTGGACCGAGTACGTCGCCCTGGCGCGCGCCATCGGCGACGAGATCGCCGGCGGCGCCGACGGCATCGTCGTCGGCCACGGCACCGACACCATGGGCCACACCGCCGCGGTCCTCTCCTTCATGGTCCAGTCGAGCCCGGTGCCGATCGTCCTGGTCGGCAGCCAGCGCAGCTCCGACCGCCCGTCCTCCGACGCCGCCCTCAACCTGATCCACGCCGTCCGCACCGCCGCCTGGGGCGACATCGCCGAGGTCATGATCTGCATGTTCGGCCCGACCTCGGACAGCTACGGCCTGCTCCACCGCGGCACGCGCTGCCGCAAGATGCACAGCTCCTACCGTTCGACCTTCCGCACCATCGGCGACATCCCGCTGGCCACGGTCAGCCGCGACGCGTTCACCCACCTGACCCGGGACGTGCGCCGCCGCGACCGCACGCGGCAGGTGGTGGTCGACGCGGTCTACGACGACCGCGTCACCATCCTCTACTACTACCCGTCGATGAAGCCCGACCTGGTCGACGCCCTGGTGGAGAAGGGCTACCGCGGCATCGTCATCGCCGGCACCGGCCTGGGCCACGTCAACAAGCCGCTCTACCCGGCGCTCAAGCGGGCCATCCAGCAGGGCGTGCACGTGGTCATGACGGTGCAGACCCTGTGGGGCTTCGCCCAGATGTACGTCTACGACACCGGCCGCGACCTGCTCGACATCGGCGTCGTGCCGCTCGACAACATGCTGCCCGAGACGGCGCTGATGAAGCTCGGCTGGGTGCTCGGCCACACCGACGACCACGACGAGGTGCTGCGCATGATGCGCGAGCCGGTCAACCGCGAGATCACCGCCCGCGAGCCCCACAACGGCTACCTCATCCTGCAGGGCGGCCTGACCGAGGTCGAGGAGTTCATCACCAGCCACTGGAAGTAGCGGTCGGCGAGCAGCTCTCAGCCGTCAGCCGTCAGCTCCCCCGCCCGCCCACGGGGCAGAGGCCGCTGCGATCATCGTCGAGTCCGACCCCGTCCCTGAGCGGGAGATGCCGATGTCGCGAACGACCGCCGTGGCTGTCGTCGTCCTCCTCGCGGCTGCTGCTGCCGCAGAGCCGGTCCGCCGGGACCCGCCCGAGTGGTATGGGCAGGTCGCCCCGCAGCTGACCCCGGTCGAGCCGCTGCTCGCCGCCGACGTTTCGGCCCTGGTCGACCGGGAGGTCGGCGGCATCCTGCTGCTCGACGAGGAGATCACCTACCTCCTGCCGTCGGGGGAATCCGGGTTGGTCGTCCACCGACTGGCGCGGCCCCTGACCGAGGCCGGCGTCGAGGCGGCGGCGACCACCACCTTCCCCTTCCACCGCGACCTCCAGACGCCGGTCCTGGTCCGGGCGCGGACGATCCGGCCGGACGGCACGTCGCTCGAGGTCGCCCCCGAGGCCGCGTTCGTCCAGACCCCTCAGCCCCTGGCCGACAGCGCCCTCTACACCGACCTCGCCGAGCTGCGCCTGGTGTTCCCCGACGTCCGCCCCGGCCACGCCGTCGAGGCCGTGGTCCTCATGGTCCAGAGCCGGCCGCGCATACCCGGCGAGCTGACCGAGGTCACCCGCCTGTTCGCCTTCTGGCCGGTCCTGCGCTGCACCTACGTGGTCGACCTGCCGGCTGCCGTCGCCGAACGGCTGCGGGTCGTGGCCGTGGGCCGGGACGTGCCGGCGGCGGAGCGCTCCGAGCCCGCCCCGGGCCGGGTCCGCCTGACCTGGGCGGGCCACGACGTGCCACGCCTCAGGGCGGAGGTCGGCCGCCAGCCCGCGCTGCAGGGTGGGCCGGCCCTGCTCCTCTCCACCCTGCCGTCCTGGGACGCCTTCTCCCGCTGGTACACCTCGCTCCTCGCCGACCGCGACGAGGTCCCGGACGACCTCGCCGCCGCCGCCGCTGGTTGGGTCGGGCCCGACGCCGACCGCGACGAGGTCCTCGCCGCCCTCCTCGCCCACGTCGCCGACGACATCCGCTACACCGGCCTGGAGTTCGGGCTCGGCCGCCTGCAGCCGCGCACGCCGGCCGAGGTCTGGGCCAGCCGCTACGGCGACTGCAAGGACAAGGCCAACCTCCTCCGCGTCCTCCTCCAACGACGCGGCATCGCCGCCCACCTCGCCCTGCTCGCGAGCGACCACGAGGGCCGGGTCGAGGAGGGGGCCCCCACGTACCACCAGTTCGACCACGCCATCGTCGCGGTCGAGGACGGCGCCGGCTACCGGTTCTGTGACCCCACCGCCCGCTTCCTCCTCCCCGGCCAGCTTCCTCCCCACGACACCGGCCGTCGGGCCCTCGTGATCCGGGGCGACCGCGGCGAGATCGTCGACATCCCGGTCCAGTCGGCCGGGACGGTCGACCTCGACCTCGAGCTCACCCTCGGCGCCGACCGCAGCCTGCAGGGCTGGCTCGAGATCACGGCCACCGGCAGCAACGGCGCTGGCTGGGCCGAGAGCCTGCTCGCGCAGGACCCCACCGACCGCAACGAGCTGCTGGCCAGCATGCTGGAGAGCCTGCTGCCCGGGGCGGAGCTGGTCGACGTCGAGGCCGCCGACGAGGTGCCGCGGCCCGGGCAGGGGTGCAGCCTGCGCGCCTACCTGGCGGTCCCCCCGAGCCACCGCGAGCCGTCGGCGGCCGAGGTGATGGCGCTGCCGCGCAGCGGGGTGAGCCTGCCCGACCTGGAGCAGGAGCGGGAGAGGCAGACGCCCTACTGGCAGGAGCTCGAGACCCGCTCCCTGCGCCTCACCGTGCAGCTGCCGCCGGGCTGGTCGCCCTCCGGGCCGCTGCCGCTGTCGCTCGCGGTCGACAGCCCGGCCCTGGCCGCGACCGGCAGCTGGAGCGCGGACGGGGGCCGCCTGCGCGGCGAGCTGGTGGTGACGACCCGCCAGCCCGTGATCCCGCCGTCCGGGCTCCAGCGCCTGCGCCAGGCGATCGCCTCGATCACGACCTGGCTCGCCACGCCGGTCACCCTCTCCCCCGCTGTCGCCGGCGCGGGGGCGGCCGGCGCCAGCCCCGCCGCCCCGCCGCCCATGCCGACCATGCCCTCCGGCGAGGGGCAGCTGCGGCTGGTCGACTTCCTCTACCCCGCCGACGCCGACCCGGTTGCCAGGCGCCAGGGGCTCCAGCAGGTGCTGCAGCTCTTCCCGGCCGACATCCCGACCGCGTTCCGGGCCGGCGTCCGCCTCGCCGTGCTCGACCTCGCCCAGGACCGGGCGCAGGAGGCCGCCGACCGGTTGCTCGCCCTCCGCCAGCGCCACCGCGCCCAGGTCGACGCCTCCACCTGGGCGTGGGCCGACCACATGTACGCGCTCTGCCTCGAGCAGCTCGGCCGCGGCGAGGAGGCGCGGGCGGTGCTCGAGCAGCTGGCGGCGGACCCGGCGGTGCCGACCGAGCGACGGTGCTGGGTCACCTCCCTCCTCGCCGAAGGCGAGGCCGAGAGCGACCCGGCCCGCGCCGTCGCCCGCCTCCGCCAGGGGCTCGGCCTGGACAGCGACGAGGTCGCCGACCTCTACTCCGACCTGGCCTGGATCTGCGCCGGCCAGGGCTGGGCCGAGGCGCTGCGCCAGCCGCTCGAAGAGCTGGCCGCGACCGACGCCGACCGCCTCGCCGCGGTCGTCGGCCGGCTGGCCGAGGACGCCACCGAGCTCCTGCTCGACGGCGAGGCCGAGCGGGCTCGGTTCACCGTCGCCGTGCTCGAGAGCCTGAGCCACGACGACCGCAGCCGGTCCGCGCTCGACGAGGCGCTGGCGCCAGTCCGCGACGCCCTCGACCGGCGCGCCGCCGCCAGCCGGATCGCGGCGGCCATCGCCGCCCGCCTCGCCGCCGACCCGCCTGCCTGGTGGGCGGAGGCAGCGACCGGGCCGGACCCCGCCACCCTGGCCGCGGCCGACGAGCTGGTCGAGCGGCTCCGCACCGAGGGGAAGCTGCGCCCCTACCTGCGGGCGAGCCTCGAGACCCTGGCCCGCTTCGCCCCCGAGATCGAGGACTTCCCCGACCGCCTCTGGCGCCTGGCCTGGACGATGGACGCGTCGTCCCCGAACGAGCCGTTGCTCCCGTCGCTGGTCGACTGGTGCGAGCTCCTGCCCGCACGCGACGACGGCCACTGGGAGGGGCGCTTCCTCCGCGGCAAGCTGCTCGAGCGCCAGGGAGAGGAAGAGCCTGCGGCCGCCCTCTACCGGGGCATGGCCGACGACCCCGAGCTCCAGCCCGCCTACCGCGTCGCCGCCGTCATCGCCCTGGCCGAGCAGGCGGAGCGACGCGGCGACCTCGACGCCGCCCTCGTCCTCTACGGCAGCCTCGAAGGCCGCCACGAGGACAACTCCCGGGTCTGCGACGCCCTCGTGCGCGCGGTCCTCCTCGACCTCGAGCTGGGCCGCGCCGACGCGGCCCTGGCGACTCTCGAGGCCCTCCGCAAGGTGCCGGCCGAGGTGCGGTCGCAGGCCCCCGGGGCGACGCTGGCCGAGCCACTGCTGGCTCTCACCGCCGAACCGGCCGCGGCCCGCCGCTACTGGGCCGGCCAGGAACGGTGGTGGCCCCGCTGGCTCGAGCTCGAGCGCCTGGCCGCCGCCCCGACGCCGGCCGCCGGCGTGGTCGTGCCGTTCGTCCCCGACCTGGCCGAGCTCGGCCGGACCATGCGCGACGCCGCCGACCACGGCGACCGGGCCGGCTGCTTCGAGGCCTACCGCACCCTGGTGCACGGCTGCCGCTGGCTGCCCGAGCTGCTGGTCGAGGTGTCGGAGACCACCGCCACCCTGCTGCGGGTCGCCCCCGAGCTGGAGCGCCCGGCGCGCGCCTTCGCCGTCGCCCTCAACACCGACCCGGCCACCGACCGACCGGAGATCCGCGAGCGGTGTCTGGTCCAGCGGGCCGTGCACCACTTCGACGGCCACGAGCCGACCCTCACTCTGGCCGACGCCCGGGAGCACTCCGCCCGCTTCCCCAAGGACACCCCCACCGGGCGCGCCATGGTCCGCCTGCGCGGCCTGGCCGCCGCCACGACCGGCGAGGAGCTGGCCGAGGCCCGGCTCGACCTCGAGCGGCAGCTCGAGCAGCCCGAGCTGGGCGTCGAGCGAGGCCGCGCGGTCGTGGTCTTGGCCCAGGTGCTCCACCGCCAGGGGGACGTGCCGGCCGAGCTCGCCCTCCTGCGGCGCGAGCTCGAGGACGGACCTCTGGTGGCCGACGACCCCCGCCGGACCGAGCTGACCAGCCGCTACCGCGGCCTGCTGAGCGAGGGGGGAGGCGCCGCCGCCTTCGGCCCCGCGGTGCGGGCGTGGCTCGACCGGTTCCAGCCCCCCTGGTTCGACTTCGCCCACCCGGCCACGCTCTCCGACCCAGCGATCCGCGACCTCGAGCGGGAGGCCGAGGGCGACGCGGGCACGTGGAGCGTGCCGGAGCGCTTCCGCCTCCGCATGCTGGTCGCGCTCGACGACGCCCAGCCGCTGCCCCGGCGGGAGAAGGCGTTCGTGTGGGGTGCCGACCTCCTGGTCGACCTCGAGCACGATCGGGAGCGCTCGCGCGCCATGCTGGCGGCGATCCTCGGCGAACCCCGCCTCGGCCACTTCGTGCGCTCGACCGCGCTCTTCCTCACCCTGGTCGAGGCGGCCGCAGCCTGCGACCCCGAGACCTTCGCCCTTGGCGCCCGCTCCGAGCTGGTCGAGTCCCTGGGAGGCCGCTTCCCGGAGCTGATCGCGACCCTCGAGCCGGTCGTGGCCGCCGACCGCCGGGACGAGGAGAGCCTGGCGACCGGGGTCGCCCGCCTCCTCGCCCGGCCCGTGCCCGACTACGCCGTCGCCGTCCTCAAGGGCCACGTCCAGCGTCTCGGCGAGCTTGGCGCCTGCGAGCGCCTGGCCGCCCTGGCCGAGCCCATGGCGCAGGCCCAGCTCGGCGACAGGAGCGGGGAGACCCCGCTCGGCCTGCGCCTCCACCTCCAGCGCGTGCGCACCGCCTGCGAGCGGGACCGAGGTCTCTACGACCACCTGCGGGACGCGCTCGGCCGCCGGGTCGACCTCGGCGCCCTGCCCCGCCCCGCCGGCTGGTCCGCCACCCTCGACCGCGACCGGCTGTGGGCGCGGGACGAGGCCGAGGCCCTCGAGCTGCGCCTGTTCCTGGTCGGGAGCCAGCGGCTCGTCGCCGACGCGGAGCTGTGGGCTCACGTCGCCCACGGCCTGCACCAGCTGCGCGGCGACCAGGAGCTGCGCCAGGAGCTGCTCCGCACGACCCTGGCCCGCGCCGCCGACGACGACCAGCGGCTGTGGGTGGCGCTGTCGCTGGCCGACGCCTACGATCTCGACGTCGACGCCGACACCGAGGAGCTGACGGCGCTGCTCGCCCCCTACCGTGACCCGGTGACCTACCCCTCGACCTCGACCCTGGTCCGGCTCCACGAGCTCGACCAGGCGGTCCGGCGCGGGCAGCGGGTCGACCTGGAGGGCACGCTCTCGGCGCTCCACCACCCGCTCGCCAGCTGGCTCGCGCCCAGCGCCCTGGTCAAGGACGCCATGAGCCGCGACGACCTCGAGCTCCTGCGACGGCGACTGCGGGCGCTGTCGCCGGAGCAGCTGGTGCAGCCCCTGAGCCTGGCCGCGAACCTGCGGGCGCTGCGCCGGGCCGGCCTCGAGGCCGAGGCCGGCCTGGTCGCCGAGGCCGCCGAGAAGGAGCTCTACCGGGCGACCCTGGCCTCGTGGGCGAGGTTGGACCGCAGCTCCCTGTGGCGGGTCTTCGCTCTGGCCGAGGTCCTGCACGGCGCCCCCGCCTACCCCGCCGCGTGGCTCCAGCACGTGCGGTCCGCCGTCCGCGATCGGAAGGCGCTGCTCTCGTTCGACCTCGCCGACGCCGAGCTGCGCGGCGACTGGGCGGCGGCCGTGACCGCGGCGCGTGCCCTGCTCGAGGCCGAGCCGACCGCCCATGACCTCCGCTTCCGCCTCGGCCGGGCCCTGGTGCGGGTCGGCTCACCAGCCGCAGCGGTCGAGCCGCTCGAGGTCTTCCTCGCCCACCGCCGCGACAGCCCCGACGTGCCCGAGGCCCGCCGCCTGCTGGCCGAGGCCCTCGGGCCGGCGACGCCCGCCCCCGCCGGGCTGCCCTGACTCAGCTCGGGGCGAAGGTGACGAGCTGCGGCGTGACCCAGGCCCGGCCCGAGGGCTCGAGGGAGAAGGGCGACCGGACCAGGGCGAAGCGGGCGTGGTAGAACAGCGGCAGGTAGGCGCGGTCCGCCGTCACCCGGGCGAGCGCCCGCTGCAGCAGCTGCACCCGCCTGAGCTCCTGCGCCTCCCGGGAGGCGGCCTCGACCCAGCCGTCGACCTCCGGGTTGGAGTAGCGGCCGCCGTTGAGCAGCCCCAACCCCCGCTCCGGGTCCCGGCTGTGGGCGACCGCGTCGAGGAAGTCGGAGGCGTCGGCGAAGCCGAAGTTCCAGCCGAACAGGTACAGCTCGTTCGAGCCCTCCTCGATGCTGCGGTAGAGGCTGTCGAAGCTCACCTCTCGCGCCTCGAGGCGGAGGCCGACCTCGGCCATGCTGGCCACCAGGGACTCGACCACCGGCGGGGTGACGCCCGAGTAGACGAGCCCGAGGCGGCTGCCGGCGGCGACGCCGGCCGAGCTCAGCAGGCCGCGGGCTGCGGCGGCGTCGGCGGCCGGCGGACCCGGCCCGGGGATGTGCCCGACCACCGAGGCCGGCGCCAGGCAGGCG
>CAYTJW010000023.1:0-20658 GCA_964438135.1 uncultured Thermoanaerobaculia bacterium | reverse complement strand
CTCGATGGCCCAGGCCGCCCTGGCCGGCCGGGGGTCGGCCGCCGCCGGGGCAGGCCGGTCGTCACGCAGCTCCCCGCCGTCCGTGAACCAGCGCCGGTCAACCACCTTGATCCTGCGCGGCGTGCCGTTGTCCTCGCTCACTCTCCCCTCCCCGACGTTCTGCCCACAGCATACTACCAGGCGCCGGCGAACGTGCCCGTGTCCTCCCCGCCCCCCTCACCCCAGCAGGTCGGCCACCGGCGCCGCCGCCAGCAGCTCCCGCAGGCAGCCCTCGGCCGCGCCGCGACCGCCGCACCCCTCGACCAGGTAGGCCACCAACCAGACGTCCCCCGAGGTGGCCGTGACCTTGACCCGTTCGGCGTCCGTGATGGGGGTGCCGAAAGCGCCCAGGCGGTCGAGCAGCACCGGCTTGCCGGCCAGGTCGAAGGCGCCCCGCATCGACAGCATGGTCTCTCCCGGCCGGCCGGCGCGGAGCACGAAGGGCGGCTCGACCGCGCCGGCGTCGACCACGCAGCACGGCACCTCGAGGCGCAGGGACAGGAGGTTGTTGAGGTCGACCAGCGGGCTGATCGCCGGCACCTCGCCGGACTTCCGCACCCTTCGCGCGAGAGCCTCCGACGACGGCCGGTAGCGGGTCGGGTCGCAGCCCGCAGCGCGGAACAGGCGCCTGACCTCCTGGCCGACGGGTCCCAGTCCCCCGTCGGGGTCGGCCGCGGCAGCGATCTCGCGCGCCGCCACCGCTCGCAGCTGCGCGAGCCGGTCGGCGCCCTCGCCCGTCGGCCGCAACCGGAACCACTCGAGCCGCCAGCCGCCGAGCTCGCTCGTCACCAGCGGCGGGAAACGGTCACGGCTGTCGCTCATGTCGAGCCCTCCCCTCGGCGCCTGCACTGGCCGCCGGCCCACCCGGAGCCGCCTCCCGCGACGCCGTGCGCGCCGTCGCCGCAGCCCCCGGTCAGCCGCGGAACCTCGGTTTCCTCTTCTCCAGGAAGGCCGCCGTCCCCTCCCTCATCTCCGGGCTGGCGGCGCACATTCCGAACAGCGTCGCCTCGAGCACGCAGGCGTCGGCGAACGACATGTTCAGGCCGTGGTTGACCGCCTCCAGGCAGCGCCCGACCGCGAGCGGCCCGTTGCCGAGAATGGAGCGCAGCAGCTCCGTGACCGCCTGGGTCAAGGCCACCGGCTCGACCACCCGGCTCACCAGGCCGATGCGCTCCGCCTCGTCGGCCCTGACGTTGCGCCCGGAGAGGAGCAGCTCGACCGCCCGCCCCCGGCCGACCAGCCGCGGCAAGCGCTGGGTGCCGCCGTAGCCGGGGATCAGGCCCAGCTTGACCTCGGGCTGCCCGAAGACGGCGTTGGCGGAGGCCACCCGCAGGTGGCAGGCCATCGCCAGCTCGCACCCACCGCCGAGGGCGTAGCCGTTGACGGCCGCGACCACCGGCTTGGTCAGGCGCTCGACGCGGTCGAACACCGCCTGACCTCGCTGCGCGAAGGCCTTGGCGTCCTCCGGGCTCAGGGCGGCGAGCTCGGCGATGTCGGCGCCGGCGACGAACGCCTTGTCCCCGGCCCCGGTGACCACCACCGCCTGCACCGCCGGGTCGGCCGCCGCCTCGCCGACCGCCTGGTCGAGCTCTCGCACCGTCGCCACGCTCAGGGCGTTGAGCTTGTCCGGTCGGTTGACCGTGACCCACAGCACGCCGTCCTGATTCGCCACCTGCAGCGTCTGGTAGCCCATTCTCCGCCTCCCATCCCGGCCCGCGCGCGCGGGGCCACGCGGAGTGTAGCCCGGCGGCGCGCCGTTCGCCAGCGCGAACAGCGCCGCGCCCGGGGTCCGGCGCCCACGGTCGGCTCGCCTGAACGAAAACCGCGGCGCTCGCGCGCCGCGGTCGTCTCGTCGTCGCCGGGGGTGTCTAGTCGAAGTCGGACGGGCTGACCACGCCGCGGTCGACGCCCTCGTCCATGAGGTGGCCCAGCGAGCTGCCGTGGCCCATCCTCCGGGCGAGGTAGTCGCGCAACCTGCCGAGCTCGCGGCGCAGCATGGCCTCGACGAAGGCCGCCGACGCCAGCTCCTCGCGATCGCTGGGGACGTAGTGGGCGCCGATCTGCTGCAGGACGTCGGCGAACTCGCCCTGGGTCAACAGGTCGTCGACCTGCCACGACTGCGGGACCAGCTCGAGACGCTGGACCTCGACCAGGGCTGCCGCGGGCGTGTAGTCCTGGTCGGCCTTGGTGCCGAGGGCCTGGAGCAGGAGCAACGCCAGCTCGCCGTGGGTGATGGGCCGCTCGGCGGCCGACTGCTGCTCCGCCGGGGGTGCCGCGGCCGGCGCCTGGGCGAGTGCCACGGCGGCGAACGCCAGCACCGTCACTACGCAGAGGAACGGACGCATGGGCACCTCTCCCCTCCCGCTCGGCATCCAGTCTAGGGGCCGCGCCCGCCGCTGTCAACGGCTCCGGCGCGGCGGCGGTGGGCCCCGTCAGGGTGCTCGAGGGCAGGGTCCCGTCAGGACCCGCCCAGCATCCCCTGCTTCAGCTCCGGGCTCGGCGGGGTGCCGCCGAACCACACCCTGAGCAGGGCCGCGGCGAAGTCGTCGCCCTCGATCGTCCCCTTGACGGAGCCGTTGAGGGCTGCGGTCGTGCCGGTGCCGGGCTCGATCGTGAACTCGATCACGTCGCCGGGCTTCATGTCGCCGAAGAAACCGGTCAACTGGTCGACCTTCGGCTTGAGCGCGGCAAACTGCTGCGGCGAGTTGGCCTCGAACCCCTCGTACCACGCGTCGTCCATCCGCGCCTTGGTGGCCTTGCCGCTGAGGAAGTGCATCACCACCCGCTTGACCTGGGTCGAGCTGACCACCTGGCCCGCGTCCCGGCTCGGCTGCTCGAGGTACAGGCCGGCGACGTAGATCTTGAACATCATCTTCGTCCGCAAGCCCATGCCGTTCAGCTGCAAGGTCTTGCCCGCCACGGTGACGGTGTCGGGCAGGGTCACCCCGGCCAGGGTCCTCGCCTCGAGCACTGGCGCCAGCAACGCCACCGCCATGAGAGCCACAACCGCTCGTCTCATCGCCGACTCCTCCCTTCCGAGCCGATGCCTCTGCCCGGACATTGTAACCGGAGCGCTCGCCACGGGTCGAGTCGCGCGGCTCGTGCCGCGCCGGCGCGACCCGGCGCCCGACGGGGGCCCGGCGCAGGAGTCGACTCTGCGCCAGTGGCGGCCGCCTCACGCCCCCGACTCCCGCAGGCGGCCACCAGCGACGCCGTGCTCAGCTCGGCCGGCCGCCGCCGAGCCGCCGCCGCCGCCGGGTGACGAGGTCCAACCACCACAGGTAGCACAGCTCGCCGAGCCCTCCCCGCAGCGGCACCCAGGACCCGAACAGGAGGGCCGCCAGGGTCCGGCGCCGCCACGGGCCCGCCGCGGCGCCGGTCAGGAAACCCACCGACGCCGCCCTCGCCAGGGCGCGGTCGAGGAGCCGCTCCAGGCGCAGCGCCTGCCGGCTCAGGGCCAGGGTCGCGCCGAGCTGGCCGCCGCCGACGGCCTTCCCCTCCGCCAGGGCCAGGCTCACCTCCCAGGCGGCGGTGGCGGCGATGGCCAGCCCAGCCGAGGTGCGGGACGGCAACCAGGGGGCACCGCTCCCCGCTGCCTCGCCGACCGCCACCCACCCCTCCCCGGCCTGGACGATGGGCTGGGTGCCGACCCTCGGCGCGGCCAACCTCGCCTCGAGGTCGCGCCCGACAGCGGAGCGCACCACGCCGGCGAGAGCGTCCACGTCCGGCGGGCCCTCGGCCGGGCAGGTCACGGTCGCCACCAGGTCGCCGCCGGGCAGCAGCAGCACGCCCGACCCCACCGCGGCTGCCAGCACCGGTTGCGCCGGCGAGACCCCGCCCAGGCGCCCGACCAGCCGCACCCGGCGCGAGCCCCGCCGGGGCAGGAGCTGGCCCACCGCCGTGGTCAACCAACACGACGGGCCGCTGGCGTCGACGACCACGCCGGCCAGCAGCTGCCGTTCGGTACCGCCGGCGCCCCGCAGCCGCACGCCGGTCACCCGCCGGCCCTCCCACAGCAGCCCCGAGGCGGCCACGCCGCGCTCCAACGCCACCCCGCTCGCGGCCGCCATGGCGGTCATCTCCGCCAGAGCCGCCGGCCGCTCCACCACCAGCAGCTCGGCGTCGCCGTCGAGCTCGAGCTGCTCCCGCTCGCTCTCGAGCCGCAGCCGGGCGCTGCGCCTCACCCCCGGCAGAGAGAGCAGGGGTTCGAGCCAGCCGAGCGCCTGCAGCACCTCCGGGGCCGGGCCGCCCAACACCAGCGGACCCGGCGGGGTCGCCGCCTGGCGGTCGACGAGCACGACCCGTCGCCCGGCGCGGGCCAGCGAAGCCGCCGCCACCAGGCCCGCTGGCCCGGCACCGACAACCACCACGTCGAGCCGCCGCTGGCTCACGCCACCCCCGGTCCAACCCGGCCGCGAGAAACGGGCACCCCCACCCCAGCATGGTACTCCCGGGCCGGCCGCCGCGACCTCGCGGCTCGCCGCTCTTGCAATCGCCGAGGCGACCGTGGAGAATGAATGAGTGTTCATTCACGGTCGCCCCACGGCACCGCCCGCGGCCCGTCGCCGCGGCTGCGGGCCCACAGACAACTCCAACTGAGTCGGGAGGTTGAGCCATGCGCAGAGAGATCCGACGGGTCGCGGTGCTGGGGGCGGGAGTGATGGGCTCCGGCATCGCCGCCCACCTGGCCAATGCCGGCGTCGAGGTGGTGCTGCTCGACATCGTCCCCCCCAGGCTGAGCGAGGAGGACGAGCGGAGCGGCCTCCAGCCCAGTGACCCGCGCTTCCGCAGCAAGCTCGCCCTGGCCGCGGTCGAGGCCCTGAAGAAGACCAAGCCGGCGCCGCTCTACTCCCAGCGCTTCCTGCCCCTGATCTCAACCGGCAACTTCGAGGACGACTGGCAGCGCCTGGCCGACTGCGACTGGATCATCGAGGTGGTGGTCGAGCGCCTCGACGTCAAGCAGCGCCTGTTCGCCCGCGTCGAGGAGGTCCGCAAGCCGGGCACCATCGTCTCCTCCAACACCTCCGGCCTGTCGATCAAGGGCATGACCGAGGGCCGCTCCGAGGACTTCCGGCGCCACTTCCTGGTCACCCACTTCTTCAACCCGGTTCGCTACATGCGGCTGCTCGAGCTGGTGGCGGGCCAGGACACCTCGCCCGAGGTGCTCGACTTTGTCGCCAACTACGGCCGCTTCCGTCTCGGCAAGGGCATCGTCTACGGCAAGGACACCCCGAACTTCGTCGGCAACCGCGTCGGCGTGTTCGGCATCATGGCCACCGTCCGGGCGATGATGGAGATGGACTACCAGGTGGACGAGGTCGACTCGATCACCGGGCCGGCCATGGGCCACCCGTCGAGCGCCTCGTTCGGCACCGTCGACCTGGTCGGCCTCGACGTCCTGGTGCACGTCGTCAACACCCTGCGCGACGGCTGCCCGGACGACGAGAGCCGCGACCTGTTCCAGGCCCCCGAGTTCATGCTGAAGATGATCGAGGGCGGCGCGCTCGGCCGCAAGACCAAGGACAGGGGCGGCTTCGAGCGGCTGCTCAAAGGTGACGGCGGCGAGAAGACCAAGCTGGTGCTCGACTGGAAGACCGGCGAGTACCGGCCGCGCGAGAAGTCGAAGATCCCGTCCCTGGGCAAGGCCAAGGGCACCCACGACGTGCGGAAGCGCGTCCGCGACCTGGTGGCGGCCGACGACCGCGCCGGCCGCTTCGCCTGGCGGCTGCTGCGCGACACCCTGGCGTACAGCTCGCGGCGCCTGGGCGAGATCGCCGACACCGTCGTCGACGTCGACACCGCCCTGCGCTGGGGCTTCAACTGGGACCTGGGCCCGTTCGAGACCTGGGACGCGCTCGGCGTCGGCGCCACGGTCCTCCGGATGAAGGCCGAGGGGGTCAGCCCGGCGCCGTGGGTGGAGGAGATGCTCGCCGCCGGCTGCGACACCTTCTACCGCCACACCGCTGCCGGCCTGGAGTACTACGACGTCCGCTCCAGGGCCTACCAGCGCGTGCCGCTGCCGCCGTCCTTCATCGTCCTGGAGACCCTCAAGAAGGACGCCCCGAAGCAGGTGTTCGGCAACCCCGGCGCGTCGGTGGTCGACATCGGCGACGGCATCGCCTGCGTCGAGTTCCACTCCACCCTGCAGCCGCGCATGAACCCGGTCGACGAGCACATCATGGAGGCGATGTACAAGGGGATCGAGATCGCCGAGCGCGACTTCCGCGGCCTCGTCGTCCACCACCAGGGCGAGAACTTCTGCGCCGGCGCCAACCTGCTGATGATCCTGGAGGCGATCCAGGGCAGCCAGTGGGCCGGCATCGACACCATGGTGCGCATGTTCCAGGGCATGACCACCGGCCTGCGCCGGGCGCGGGTGCCGGTGGTGACCGCCCCCTTCGGCTTCACCTTCGGCGGCGGCTGCGAGATCACCCTCGGCGGCGACCGCATCTGTGCCGCGGCCGAGACCTACATCGGCCTGATCGAGGTCGGGGTGGGCCTGATCCCGGCCGGCGGCGGCTGCCTGTTCATGGTCGAGCGCGTCCTGGACGGGGTCGACAAGCCGATCCTGTCCAACCTCCCCTTCCTCCAGACCGCCTTCGAGAACATCGGCATGGCCAAGGTCGCCACCTCCGGCGAGGAGGCGCGCGACATGAAGATCCTCCGTCCCTGCGACCTGGTCGAGCTCAACCGCGACCAGCAGCTCTACACCGCCCGGGCGATGGCCATCGGCCTGGCCGAGGCGGGCTACCGGCCGCCGCTGCCGAAGCGCTTCGCCCTCCCCGGCCGCGACGGCATCGCCACCATCAAGATGCTCCTCCACAACATGAAGCTGACCCACTGGATCTCGTCCCACGACGAGCTGATCGCCGGCCACCTCGCCAACATCCTGTGCGGCGGCGACACCACCATCAACGACCCCGTCGACGAGCAGACCATCCTCGACCTGGAGCGCGAGGCCTTCCTCTCCCTGTGCGGTGAGCCGAAGAGCCAGGACCGGATCAAGTACATGCTCGCCAACAACAAGCCGCTCAGGAACTAGGTTCAACGTCTCGGCCCTGGGCCTGCGCTCCGGGCCTGTGCTCGAAGGAAAAGAGAAGGGAGCCAACCATGCGCGAGGCTGTGATCGTTTCCGCCGCCCGCACCCCGATCGGCAGGGCCAAGAAGGGGAGCCTGCGCGACACCCGCCCGGAGGTCTTCGCCGCCGAGGTGCTGAAGGCGCTCGTCAAGCGCACGCCCGGGCTCGAGCCCGCCATGGTCGACGACGTGGTTCTGGGCTGTGCCATGCCCGAGGGCGAGCAGGGCATGAACATCGCCCGGGTCATCTCCACCCTGGCCGGCTTCCCGGTTGAGGTCCCGGCCATGACCGTCAACCGCTTCTGCTGCTCCGGCTCGCAGACCATCGCCCTCGCCGCCGACACCATCCGCGCCGGCTCCAACGACATCGTCATCGCCGGCGGGGTGGAGTCCATGTCCATGGTGCCGATGGGGGGCAACAAGCTGATCGCCGAGCCGACCCTCATGGCCGCCTTCCCCAACGCCTACGCCGGGATGGGCACCACGGCCGAGGTCGTCGCGCGCAAGTACAACATCACGCGAGAGATGCAGGACCAGTACGCGGTCGACTCGCACCGCAAGGCGGCGGCCGCGATCGCCGCCGGCAAGTTCGCCGACGAGATCGTGCCGCTCGAGGTTCGCACCCGCGACAACGGCCGCTGGACCGACTTCACCTTCTCGACCGACGAGGGCCCGCGCGCCGACACCACCCTCGAGGGCCTGGCCAAGCTGAAGCCGGTGTTCGACCCCAGGGGCACGGTCACCGCCGGCAACGCCTCGCAGATCAACGACGGCGCCGCCGCGGTCGTGGTCATGAGCTCAGAGCGCGCCGGGGCTCTGGGCCTCGCCCCGCTCGCCGTCGTCCGCCAGTGGGCGGTGGCCGGGGTCGAGCCCGACGTCATGGGCATCGGCCCGGCGGTGGCGGTGCCCAAGCTCCTGGCCAAGGCCGGCCTGGGCCTGGCCGACGTCGACCTGGTCGAGATCAACGAGGCCTTCGCCAGCCAGTCGGTCTACTGCGTCAACGCCCTCGGCCTCGACCCGGACAAGACCAACGTCAACGGCGGCGCCATCGCCACCGGCCACCCGCTCGGCGCGACCGGCGCGGTCCTGACCGTCAAGCTCCTGGGCGAGATGGCCCGCCGCAACGCCCGCCGCGGCATCGTCACCATGTGCATCGGCGGCGGCATGGGCTTCGCGTACCTGCTCGAGCGGCCGTAGCCGACCTCGAGTCTCTCGCCACGGAGCCCCGGCGCGAGCCGGGGCTCCGTGTCTGCGGCAATGAGCTGCGAGCGGCGAACGCCGGACAATCAGCCGGCGAGCACGAGGCCGGCGCCGGCGAAGCGGGCGAAGTCGCGCCGGTTGGCGGTGGCGAGGACAGCGCCTCGCCGGAGGGCGGAGGCCGCGATCATGCAGTCCGCCAGGCTCCCCCGGCGGCGCCCGCCGAGGTCGAAGAGCCGCGCCGCCCGGACGGCGTCGTCCTCGTCGAACGGCACCCGCTCCGGCACGATCCGCGCCGCGAGCTCGAGGTCGCCGTCCTCGAGCGGGCCGCACAGCAGCTCCGCCCACGCGATGCAGCTCACGGCGAGGGGCTCGCCCTGGCGCAGCCACGAGCGGAGCTGCCGATCGGCCCCGCTGCCGGGCACGAGCGCCTGGATCAGAAAGCTCGTGTCGAGGTGAGTCATGGCTCCGGACGCTCCCTCCGCGCCGACCCGGCGTGGCGTTCGCGCCGCGCCGCGGCAGCCCATTCCCGGGCCGCCCCGTCGGAGAGGGCCAGCGACGCCTGCAGCTGGTCGAGGGCCGAGAGGGCGTCGGCTCCCCCTTCGACGCCCTCCCCTGCGGCGGCGCGGACGACGCGCCGCAGCGCCTCGCTCCGCGAGACTCCCCATCCCCTCGCCAGGGCGTCGAGGCGGGCCACGGTGGCGGGGTCGAGCGAGTAGGTGGTCTTCACGGTGGTGGTGGCCATACCGTCATGGTATGGCCACACCACGCCAGGGTCAAGAGCCCGCCCGCGCTTCACGCGCCAGCTCATCCTCCCCGCTGCTCGCCCTGCTGCCCTCAGGCGAGCCCGATGTTGCCCAGCGTGCACTGGGTCGCTCTCGTCGTCACCCGCACCAGGAGCAGAACGTCGTTGGGTGGTTGGCCGGGCTCGAGGAGTTGGTCGGTCGTCACGCTGACGCGCGTGACGAGACTGTCGTCCTCGAGGATGCACAGCAGCGGCGCCTCATCCAGCTCCAGCGCTGCCCCCCCGGGGATCTGCTCGGGCCGTGGCACCGCGAGAGCGTCCAGCAGCGTCTTGAGGCGGTTGTCGATGTCGCCGCCAAGCAGGAAGATCCTGCCGGCTGGTTCGGCACGCAGGTAGGTGATGTCGAGCTCCGCCACCAGGTGCAGGCGCGAGCTGACGAGCGGCACCAAGGCGAGGCCCCCCACCCTACAGACCAGCGACAGCTTGCCAGCCGGAGGCGAGTCCTGCCGGCAACGCGCGCATCCACTCAGCGGCTCGAGGTCCCACAGGATCGCCAGCTGCCGGTGGAACCACGAGCGGAGCTCCTGCTTGTGCTGCGGAGACCCGTTCGCCTTGAGCGGCCCCCGGTATGACAGGGTGAACTGCATGGGACTCCGCCCGGGCTCGCCCCCGCTCGCTGCGCTCTACCGCCACGTGAGCGTCACGCTCCAGGTGTTGTTGGTCTCGTCCGACTCGGTGACGGAGTGCTCGTGGTCCACCGTCGTGGAGACCGTGTACGTGCCGGCCGGCATGGTCATCCATCCGTCGACGCAACCGCTGCTGTACCCGGGCGGCAGGTCGGGGGGGATGTCACAGCCGCCGTACTGCACGCCGTCGATGAACAACCCTGTGCTGAACGCCGCCGAAGTGGTCGCGTCCCCTGAGTTGCCGACGAACCAGCTGAAGTAGGTCGTGCCGGCGTAGAGGGTCGACGCGGTGGTCGTCGCCCCGGCGCTGTTCGAGACCACGATCGGGCTGGTGTACGGGGCGTAGGGCAAGGGGACGAGATCGGGCAGGGAGGCGCTTTGCCAGGTGAAGGTGCGCGACGCTGAGTTGTTGCCCTCGTTGGACTCGCTCACCGCGCTGCCGCTGTCGGCGACGACCTGCAGGGTGTGGGATCCGGCCGCCAGGGTCAGTGCGTAGTCGGTCTGGCTCCAGGTTGCGCCCGCGGCGAGGCTCGCGACCGACCAGGTCTGACTCACGGTCCCGTCTACCTTCAGCTGAGCTGAGAACGCGCTCGCCGCAGCGGTGCCGGCGTTCTTGACCGCCACGTCGACATAAGCAGGCTGGCCCGCCACTGGTGAGCCGTCAGTGTTGGTCCCAGTGACGGTGGAGACGACGATCGAGCCGCTCCACCCCGACGGCGTCGTCGGCGTCAGGTCGGGCTGCTGCTGGGTGCCGCCGCCCTCGGGCCACCGCTTGGCGACCACGCACACCGGGTCGTTGGACCGGTTGTCGATCACCGAGGCGTAGCCGATGACCTTGCCGCTACCGCTGACGCTGAAGTCCACCCTCGCGTTGTCGGCCCGAGCCACGCCGAACGCGTTGAACACGTCGTTGACCTGCTGCGGGGAGTACGGCTTGAGGGTGTAGCTCTGGCTGCCGAGCAGGGCGCCGCTCTCCGTCGTCGAGGGCCAGCACCGCACCCGCGGCGAGGGACCGGGTGACCGAGGTCGGGCTCGAGTTGCTCTGGCCGTTGGGCAGCAGGCTGATGCGGACCGTGCGGCTGGCGGTCGCGACGTTGGCCACCCGCAGGTCGGTCTTCCACAGTGAGCCTTGAGCGCCGACAGCCGACGCCCCGGCCGCGACGAAGAGCGCGTCGCCGGTCGAGGGCTCGGGCTGTGCCGGCACGCAGATCTGGTCCGACGAGAGGTTGTCCACGACCGAGGCGTAGGCCAGGATCTCGCCACTGCCTGCGGTGACCTCGACGGTGACGCGGACGTTGTCCCGCGCGCTCACCCCGAGGTCCGAGAAGACATCGTTGACCTGCTTGAAACCGTACGCGCCGATGTCGTAGGTCTTGGACCCCAGCTGCGCGCCCTGCTCGTCGACCATCCGCAGCCGCACCGTGGCCGAGCTTCCGGTCGTCTCGCAGAAGCCCACGTTGGCCCGGAACAGAGACGACTTGGCGATCTGCAGCAGGTGCAGCCGCACGCCCAGCCCGACCGCCTCGGAGGCCGGCCGCCCGTCGACGAACTGGCCGTACGTGCCGGAGGCAGCGGTGTTGTACGTGCGCGAGGTCGCCATGACCGCGCCGCCCGAGGGCCTGATCTCGATCGCCCCCACGCCGGACGACTGGCCGAAGGTGCCGAGCACCAGATCGGGCAGGAACTCCACCTCGCCCGACCCGACGACGATCGTCGCGTGCTGGCGCGTCGTCGTACCCGAGGGGGTGAAGTACAGGTCGACCGTGACCGCACTGTCGCCAGGGTTGAACACCCGCACGTCGGTGACGAAGAACGTCCCCGCTGCCCCGGCCGCGTGCGCCGCTGCCGGGATGAACACCGGCTCGCCGTCACCACCCCCGCCGGTCTCCCGCACCGTGATGGAGCGGGTCTCCTGGTCGCTGCCGTAAGCGTTCGCGGCAGTCAGCCGCACCGAGTAGGTGCCGGCCGTGCTGAAGGCGTGAGTCGGGTTCCGCTGCGTCGAGGTGCCGCCGTCGCCGAAGTCCCACGACCACGAGGTCGGGGAGCCGGTCGAGGTGTCGGTGAAGGTCACGGTCTGGCCGGCGGTGGGGCTCGTCGGGGTCCAGGCGAAGCTGGCGGTTGGCGCGGCGCCCGGCGGGTTGCCAAGGTAGAGTCGGCCATAGCCGCAGTCGTTGTCCTTGCCGGCCGGGCCCATGTTGACGGCGCGGGATTCGAGCAACTGCCGGACCTGTGCGTTGGTGTAGCTGGGGTACGCCGACCACACCAGGGCCGCGGCCCCGGCGACGTGCGGGCAGGCGGCGGAGGTGCCGTTGAAGCTCTGGCCTGCGGTGCGTAGACCGTAGGACCACGTCGAGACGTTCGCATAGCCGGAGATGTCAGGCTTCATCGAGCCGCCGGTGAGCGATCCGCCGGGGCCGTTAGTCGGGCCGGCGGAGGAGTACGCCTCGAGGGTGTACGGCGAGCCGGCGTCGAGGGCGGCCACGGTGAAGGCCCCGGGAGCGTCTGATGGACTCAGCAACGACCCCGACGGGATGTTGGGGTATAGCGGCAGGCGACTCGTGAACACCTCGACATCGACGTTCTCCGGGCCGCTCCGGCGCTGAACTGCGAACGCGTACCACCCGCCCAGCAGGGTCGTGTAGGAGATGTGCTCCCAGGGCTCCTGGCCGACCTGTCCTGTCTGCGGGTTCACCGAGGCGTCTGCGATGTAGTACTGACCGCCAAGACTGCCTCGCTCCATGAGCATGAACTCGAGGTCTGTCTGAGGCGCCGTCCACTGGTTCCAGACCAGATCAGCCGAGATGTTGGACAGCGGTGGATACCAGACGGGCCCGGAGCTGGCCTCGGCCACGTCGACCCACTCCTGGCCGGGCAGGAACTCAAGCCAGCCGTCGGCGTCGCCGTCGGTCCAGTGGCCCTGCCAGTGGAACTGACGCCAGTTCCCGGCGGACACCACCCACAGACCACCCGCGCTCGTGTAGCCCCCGATTTCGCTCTGTACTGTTCCGGTGCCATCCCCTGGCCCAGATGCCGTGAAGCCGACCGACTCCGAGATGACGTCGACACCCTGCCCGCGGAGCCACTGCGCGGCGCTGACGTTGTCGACCGTGGTCTGCATCTGCGCCAGGTACAGCGTCGCCTGGGGCACGATGTCCATGATGACCTCGGCGCACGCGGTGCCGTGGTTGTCGCCGGGGATGAGCTGGCACGCCGGGCACTGCCAGAGACCGACCGTGCTCGGCAGCTCGGTGCCCCGGAGCGAGGCGTAGTCGCCGAAGCCCATGTCGATCACCCCGACCTTCACGCCCTGCCCGGTGAACCCGGCCGAGTGCCACGCCGGGCCGTTCATGGCCGCGAGGCCCTCGGTGACCTTGGTCCCGGTCAGGGTCGTGTCCCGCTCGACCGGCGCGGCGGGGGGCGGGTCGGCGACGACGTAGGTCGGCATGCGCACCGCGACGACGCCCGGCAGGGTGTCGAGCAGGCGCAACGCGTCGGGGGTGACGTGCGCCTAGACGATGTCGTAGGCGCTGGACGCGAACGCGGCGTCGTTGTCCTCGAGCCACGTCCTGACCCGCTCCAGCTCGCCGTCCTCGACCACCACGTAGACCTGCACCCGCCCGTCGCGGACGCGGTAGCCCAGGCGCTCGGCCTCGACCAGCGCCCCCTCGGCCGCGAGGGCGCGGTTGAGCCCGCCGTCGAGTCGCGGGTAGAGGGGCGCAGCTTTGGGCGACGAGACCGACGGCGGCGGCAGGGCCAGCGGGGCCACTCCGACCCCGCCCGGGACGCCGCCCTGGGCCGCCGCACGTCCCCCCACCACAACGCCGACGACCGCGACTGCCGCCACCAGAAGTGCTCGTGCCGTGCGCATGGTGCCCTCCGGAACGCTCTTCCGCGTCGAGCCTACCCCCCCCTCCGCGCGTCAAGACGAGGCTCTGGGGGCCTTCCAGAGCCGGCGCCGGGCCGGCCCGGCAGCGTCCGCTGGCGCGGCCGGACCGCGGGCCTCCAGGCCCGCATCGGTCCTCTCTGGCTCGACGGCGCGGCAGGCGGCGGCCGGGCTCAGTCGGCCGCGATCACCTCGGCGACGTCGCCGTGCAGCGCGGCCAGGGCGCCGTCCAGGGTCGCCAGGCGGCCGCCGCGGCGGCGCGCGAGCTCGGCCAGCCAGGCGTCGGTCACCTGCTTGGGCCCCTGCAACAGTCGGTGGTCGACCTCGAGGTAGCTGTGGTCCGCGAGCCACAGCTCGTGGCGGGGGCTCGCGCACAGCGCCACCAGGGTGGCCCAGGCGGCGGCGGCGCTGCCATCCTCGGCGAAGCGCATGTGCATCCTCAGCAACGTGCCCTGGGTCACCGAGCAGGTGGCGAAGGGGTCGTCGTGTCGCTCGAGCCAGGCCAGGACCACCCGGTGGTGCTCGTGCCCGTCGAGGCACAGCGCGACCAGGGCGTTGCCGTCCAGCAGGCGCGCGGTCATGCCCCCTCGTCGACCGCTTCGAGCCGCTCGACGTCGGCCGCGGTGAACCGCCGCCGGCAACGCACGACCGGTATCTGGCTGGCGCCGCGGGTCGACGGCCTGCCACGGCGCTCGAGACACCGCCGCAGGAGCCTGTTGACCGCGCCGCTGAGCGAGCAGTCCTCGGCCGTGGCGACCGCCCTGGCGAGGGCGTAGAGGTCCGGGTCCAGGTTCACCGACAGCCGCATCACACCCAATGTGGTGCGCTGGTGCGTTGATGTCAAGGTGCACTGGTTGCGACACCTCGACCAGCGACTCGCGGCGAGCGCCGGCCGCCGCGAGAGCGGAGCAGGCGGCGGAGCACCGTCGCGCCCACCCACCGTTCGGACCGCCGGACGGGCCCTGCGGCAGCTCGGCCTTGCCAGCCCACTCGGCGGCAACGACAATGGAGGTGGAGCAGGAGCCGCCGTGACGCCCGCTGACCGTGCCGTTCTCGAGGAGCTCGCCCGCCGGGTGCGGGCGGCGTTCCCGACCGCCCGCATCTGGGCGTTCGGCTCGCGGGCGCGGGGCGACGCGAGCCCGGACTCCGACCTCGACGTGTGCGTCGTGGTCGAGCGGCTCGACCGGGCCTCCCGGACCCGCCTCAGCGACCTCGCCTGGGAGGTGGGCTTCGCGAGCGGCGTGGTGATCTCGACCGTCGCCTACTCGCGGCAGGAGTTCGAGGAGGGCCCGTGCGCGGCCAGCGCGTTGGTGAGGACCGTGCTCCGGGAGGGGGTGGCGGCGTGACGGACGAGGAGCGCGTGCAGGGCCTCGTCGCCTACCGCCTCGAGCAGGCGGACGACGCGCTGCTCGCGGCGCGCACCCTGCGCGAGGCCGGTCTCGCCCGGGACAGCGTCAACCGCAGCTACTACGCCATGTTCTACGCGGTGCTCGCGGCCCTCGCCACGCGCGGCGTCGGCAGCTCCAAGCACGCCGGCGCGCTCGGGCTCTTCGACACCGAGTTCGTTCGCCCCGGGCTCCTCCCGCGCGAGCTGTCGCAGTGGCTCCACCGGGTGTTCGAGCGCCGGCTCGAGGCCGACTACCGGGAGTCGAGCACGGTCGACGAGGGCGAGGCCGAAGAGTGCGTCGAGCGCGCCACGGCCTTCATCGCCCGGGTCAGGGCGCTCGTCGGCCAACCGTAGCCACCCCACCCGAGGCGAACATCTCGCGCGCGGTCCGCTGGCCCGGCCGGCCTGCGGCACGCTCTCTCGCCCGCCGAGCCGGTCCCCGCCCTTGCCGGCCCGCGCCGGGGGCGCTACCCTGGCCGGTCGGAGGTGGGGCATGGCCAACTGGATCGGGGTGCGGCGGGAGACCAAGGGGGCGTGGGAGCGTCGCTCGCCGCTGGTGCCGGCCACCGTCCGGCGGCTGGTCCACGACCGCGGCATCCCGGTCGTGGTGCAGCCGTCGGCACGGCGGGTGTTCCACGACAAGGAGTACGTCCGCGCCGGGGCCACGGTCTCGGACGACCTGTCGCCGGCGCAGGTCGTGCTCGGCATCAAGGAGGTCCCGCCCCACCTGCTCGAGCCGCGCAAGGCGTACATGTTCTTCGCCCACGTCATCAAGGGACAGCGCTACAACATGCCGATGCTGGCGCGCCTGCTCGAGCTCGGCTGCACGCTCGTCGACTACGAGCGGGTGTGCGACGCCTCCGGCAAGCGACTGGTCTTCTTCGGCCGCTTCGCCGGCCTGGCGGGCATGGTCGACACCCTGTGGGCGCTCGGCCAGCGCCTCGAGTGGGAGGGGGTCGCCAGCCCCTTCGCGGCGATCCGCACCGCCCACGACTACGACAGCCTGGCCGATGCCCGGCAGGCCGTCCGCGCCGCCGGCGCCGAGGTCCTCGCCCACGGCCTGCCCGCGGCCGTCCGGCCGCTCGTCGTCGCCATCGCCGGCTACGGCAACGTCGCCGGCGGGGCGCGCGAGATCCTGGCCGAGCTGCCGACCACCGAGATCGCCCCCGAGCAGGTCGCGGACGCCGCGGCCGGCCGCGTGCCGTCGCCGTCCGGCATCTTCCAGGTCACCTTCCGCGAGGAGCACGTCGTCCTCCCCCGCGACCCCGCCCACGGCTTCACCCTCGAGGACTACTACCGCCACCCGGGCCGCTACCACTCCTGCTTCGCGCCCTACCTGCCCCACCTGACCGTGCTCTTGAACTGCAACTACTGGGACCACCGCTACCCGCGCCTGGTGACCTGCGACGACCTCGCCGCCCTGTGGGAGGAGACCGACCAGCCCCGGCTGCGGGTCATTGGCGACCTGTCGTGCGACATCGAGGGCGGCGTCGAGTGCACCCTGCGCGCCACCGACCCCGGCGACCCGGTGTTCGTCTGGGACCCGGACAGCGGCGAGGAGCGCTCCGGCGTCTCCGGCCGCGGCCCGGTCATCCTGGCGGTCGACATCCTGCCGGCCGAGCTGCCGCGCGACGCCTCGGAAGCCTTCAGCCAGATCCTCAAGCCCTACGTCGTCGCCCTGGCCAACGCCGACCTCTCCCTGCCCTTCGACCAGCTGCCGCTGCCGGACGAGCTGAAGCGGGCGGTGGTGGTCCACCGCGGTCAGCTGACCCCCAGCTACCGCTACCTCGAGGCGCACCTCGCCACCGTGCCCTCGAACGGGTCGGAGCCGCGGTGAGCGAGCCCCGGCGGCCCCTGGCGGAGCGGCTGCCCGCACACCGGCTGGACGACCCCGACCAGGTCCTCGACCTCTTCCTGGAGCACGTGGCCGACCTCGGCCTCGAGCTCTACCCGGCCCAGGAGGAGGGCCTGCTCGAGCTCTTCGCCGGCCGTCACGTGGTCCTCCAGACCCCGACCGGGTCGGGCAAGTCGCTGGTCGCGCTCGGCCTCCACTGCAAGGGCCTGTGCGAGGGCAGGACCTCGTTCTACACCTCGCCGATCAAGGCCCTGGCGAGCGAGAAGTTCTTCGCCCTGTGCTCGGAGCTCGGCGCCGACAACGTCGGCATGCTGACCGGCGACGCCAGCATCAACCCCGGCGCGCCGGTGGTGTGCTGCACCGCCGAGGTGCTGGCCAACCTGGCCCTGCGGCGTGGCGACGAGCTCGACGCCCCCTACGTGGTGATGGACGAGTTCCACTACTACTCCGACCCGGAGCGGGGCGTGGCCTGGCAGGTGCCGCTCATCACCCTGCCGCGCACCCAGTTCCTGCTCATGTCCGCGACTCTCGGCGACATGAGCGCCATCGCCGGCCGCCTCGAGGCGTACAGCGGCCGGCCGGTGGCGGTGGTCAGCTCCACCCACCGCCCGGTGCCGCTCGAGTTCGACTACCGCGAGACCCCGATCCACGAGACCGTCGAGTGGCTGCTGGATCGCGACCGTGCCCCGGTCTACGTGGTCAACTTCACCCAGCGCGAGTGCGCCGAGCTGGCGCAGAGCCTGACCAGCCTCAAGCTCGCCGGCCGCGACGACAAGGAGCGGATCGCCGAGCAGCTCAAGGGCTCCCGCTTCGACACCCCCTACGGCAGGGAGTTCCGCCGCTTCCTCTCGTTCGGCATCGGCGTCCACCACGCCGGTCTGCTGCCCCGCTACCGCCTCAAGGTCGAGCAGCTGGCCCAGGCCGGGCTGCTCAAGGTCGTGTCCGGCACCGACACCCTCGGCGTGGGGGTCAACATCCCCATCCGCACCGTCCTCTTCACCGGCCTGGCCAAGTTCGACGGCCACAAGGTCGCGATCATGCGGGTGCGTGACTTCAAGCAGATCGCCGGCCGCGCCGGCCGCAAGGGCTTCGACGACCGCGGCTGGGTGGTGTGCCAGGCGCCCGAGCACGTCGTCGAGCGGGCGATGGCCGAGCGGCGGGCCGGCGGCGACCCCAAGAAGATGCGCAAGATCGCGGCCAAGAAGCCGGAGCCCGGCACGCCGTCCTGGTCGCGGGAGACCTTCGACCGGCTGGTGGAGAAGCCGCCCGAGCCGCTCCGCTCCCGCTTCCGCCTGTCCCAGGGCATGATCCTCGACCTGCTGCAGCGCGACGCCGAGCGCGACGACCCCAGCCTGCGCAACTTCGCCTCGCTGCGACAGCTCATCGCCAACTGCCACGACGAGGAGGGGGCGAGGGCGCGCCACATCTCCCAGGCGGCGCAGCTGGCCCGATCGCTCTACCGCGCCGGCGTCATCCGCATGGAACGCGACCGCGCCACCCGCTACCTGTGGGTGGTGGTCGACTCCGAGCTGCAGGTCAACTTCTCCCTCTTCCACAACCTGTCGCTGTTCCTGGTGGAGGCCATCGCCACGCTCGACCCCGCCTCGCCGACCTACGCCCTCGACCTGCTGTCGCTCGCCGAGAGCGTGCTCGAGAACCCCGAGGTGATCCTGCGGCGGCAGGTCGACGCGCTCAAGACCGAGCTCGTGGCCATGCTCAAGGCCGACGGCGTGTCGTACGAGGAGCGCATGGCCCTGCTCGACCAGGTCACCCACCCGCAGCCGGCGGCGGAGCTGATCCTGGCCGCCTTCGACCGCTTCCGCGAGGTCCACCCGTGGGTGGCGGGCGACGCGGTGCAGCCCAAGTCGATCGGCCGCGAGATGGTCGAGCAGTTCGCCACCTTCACCGACTACGTCAAGCGCTACGGCCTGCAGCGCTCCGAGGGGGTGCTGCTGCGCTACCTGTCGCAGCTCTACAAGACCCTCCACCAGAACGTCCCCGACGCGGCCAAGGACGACGCGGTGTGGGACGTGGTCGGCTTCCTCCGCGCCACCATCGAGCGGGTCGACACCAGCCTGATCGAGGAGTGGGAGCTGCTGCTCCACCCCGAGCTGCGCCTCGAGGGCGCGGCCGACGCCCACGCCGCCCACCGCCTGCTGGCGGTGGAGGAGCTGCTGTCCGACCGCCGCGCCTTTGCCGCCCGCCTGCGGGCCGAGCTGCACCAGCTCGTGGCGTGCCTCGCCCGGCGCGACTTCGAGGAGGCGGCGACCGGCCTCCGCCACGACCCGGGCGACCCCACGACCCACTGGACGCCGGAGGGCTTGGAGCGGGCCCTGCAGCCCTTCGTCGAGCGTTTCGGGGCGGTGGTGTTCGACCACCGCGCGCGCCTGGCCGAGCACACCCAGATCACTGCCGACGGCGACCGCCAGTGGCGGGTGGTGCAGGTGCTGCTCGACCCGGAGGGGGAGAACCTGTGGTGCGTCGAGGGTCGCGTCGACCTGTCCCGGGCCGAGACCGTCGACGGGCCGCTGGTGGCGGTGCACCGGATCGGGACCTGACGCGCAGCGGTCAGCGATCAGCAGTCAGCCTTCAGATCCACCGCCCGCCCGCACCGGGTTGGAGAAAACGAAACCGCCGGGGGGCGCCCGGCGGCGCCTCCCCGGCGGTGACACTCGGCCCGACGACAGCGAGCGGTCTCTAGCTCGCGGGCGGGGTCTTGAAGGCGTGGATCGCCGCCTTGTTGTTGAGCTGGTCCGCCAGCACCACCGCCGTGCGGTGCTCCTGGCCGTCGTGGCAGGCGTTGCAGGTCTCCTGGGTCGGGACGACCAGCCCGGCCGCGACCGCCTTGGCCCGATCCTTCATGGTCGACATCGCCTTGTAGTCGGCGCCAGCGCCGTGGCACGCCTCGCACTGCACGCCGGCCATGGCCTCGTCGTTGTTGGTCGCGTGGCACTTCAGGCAGTCCGGCGCGAACGCGCGCGGGGCAGGGCTCGCCTTGGCGTGCTCGGTGGCCTTGGCGTGGCCGGTCTGGGTCCACGACTCGAACTGCACCTTGTGGCACATCTTGCACTTCTCGGCGCCGACGAAGGCATGCCCGGCCGCCACCGCGACTGCTGCCGCACCGACCAGCAATCCCGCCACCGCCACGTACGTCACGAACCGGCTCTTCATTGCTCCTCCCGCTCCTTTCGACAGGTGATGTGCTGGTTCCAGCCTCCCGCCGCGACGGGCCGGCCGCACCCATTCTAGCAAAGTGCACGCCAACCGCTACCCTCCATTGCCTGGACGCTGCAGGGTCCGCGGGCGAGGGCGAAATCACCCACCTCCGCCACGGACGCCGCGCGGTTTCACCCACCTCGATGCCCGGCGCGGTGTTCCGCCGCGGGACACCGCGTTGCCTCGGGGCGACGGCCTCGACCCGTCACGACCGGCGCGGGGCTCCCCGCCGAGCCCGGTCTCGACTGGACAGCCGGGCAGGGTGTAGGCTCGAGCCCGGAGAGCGCGGTGCCCTCGTGCCCCGGTTGCGGCGTCGACCTCGGCTGGCGCGGCCTGCGCGCGTCGCCCGAGGACCGGCGGTTGAACCTGCGCCGGTCCCAATACGGCAAGGTGCTGCGCTGCCGCCACTGCGACGCCCGGCTGCGGGTGACCGCGGCCAGCCAGGTGCTCGGCATCGCCGTCGCCGCGCCGCTGCTGCTGGCGGTCGGGCTGCTGGTCAAGCCCCACCTCGACCGCGCCGGCCTGGCCTTTGCCCTGGCCGCAGCCGCGGCGGCCGCCTGGGCGCTGTGGTGG
>CAYTJW010000022.1:2293-21393 GCA_964438135.1 uncultured Thermoanaerobaculia bacterium | reverse complement strand
CGTGCATCGCACCGGTTGCTCGCGTCCCAACGTGGACGTGGACGTGGACGTGGACCTGGACCTCGACCTCGACCTGGACCTGGACCTGGTCCTGGACCTCGACCTCGACCTGGACCTCGACCTGGACCTGGACGCCGAGCGCACACCGTCGGCGACCACGTCCACGACCACGTCCACGTGCCGGGGCGTCCCACGGACTCTGGCTCAGCTGTGTGGGTGTCGTTCCCTCGAGGGCCCTACCCCCACGCGGCGAGGAGCAGGCCCAGCGAGTGGCGGGCGCGCTCGACGTGGGGGTTGGCGGAGTCGAAGCCGCCGAGGCGGATGACCCGCTGGAAGCACTCCAGGGCGGTCTGGTCGTCCTGGCGGCAGTGCTGGCGCAACAGCCCCTTCATCAGCCACGCCTCGGTGTGGTGGGGGTCGACCTCGAGGATGCGGTCGAAGAAGATCTCGGCCACCGACCACCGCTCCTCGGACATGGCCCGGGCGGCGTGGCGGCGGTAGACCGAGATCGCCCCCGCGCGGGCCGGCGCCGGCTCGGCGGCGCCGTGGTGCAGCGTGCGACCAGGTGTCGCCATTGTCACGGCCACGATGCCGCACTCGCCGTGCGCTGTCAAGAGGCTGTGCGTCAGGGCTTTGCGCCTCCGCCCCGGGGCCGCGGCCGGGCCCTGGCGCGCCGGGCTGCGGGGCGAGCCCGCACCTGCGAGGCAAGTTGCTGTGCATGTTGCAGTTGTGGTCTAGGGCTGGAGGCGTCGGCGGGACCGCCCGAGGTTCGGGCTATCATGGCGGCATGAAGGCCGGCGGCGCCCGTTTCGTGCATCTCCACGTGCACAGCCACTACTCGCTCCTCGACTCCCTGATCCGGTTCCCCGACCTGGTCCGCCAGGTCGCCAACCTGGAGATGCCGGCGGTGGCCCTGACCGACCACGGCAACCTCTTCGGCGCCTTCCAGTTCCACCGCCAGGCCACGAGCGAGGGCTTGCGCCCCGTGGTCGGGTGCGAGGTGTACGTGGCGCCCGGCGACCACCGCCACAAGGCGCCGCTGCCCGGCCATCGCAAGCCGTACGACCACCTCGTCCTGCTGGCCGAGAACGAGCGCGGCTGGCGCAACCTGGTGTGGCTGGTCAGCGAGGGCTACCTGAGCGGCTTCTACCACCGGCCCCGCATCTCCAAGGAGATCCTGGCCGAGCACCGGGAGGGTCTGATCGGCCTCTCCGCCTGTCTGTCGGGCGAGGTCGCCCGGCACCTCCTCGCGCGCGACCCGGCCGCGGCGGCGCGCGCGGCGGCGCAGTACCGGGAGATCCTCGGCAGCGACGGCTTCTTCCTCGAGATCCACGACCACGGCACGGTCGACGAGGGATTCGTCCGCGACGGCGTGGCCGAGGTGGGGAGGTCGCTGGGCATCCCGCTGGTGGCGGCCAACGACTGCCACTTCCACCGCCGCGAGGACCTGTTCGCGCACAAGGTGCTGCTGGGGGTCAACCTCAACCGCTCCCTCGGCGACCTGCAGCGCGGCTACGTCTACAACGAGGAGTTCTACCTCAAGTCGCCGGCCGAGATGGCGGCGCTGTTCGCGGCCTACCCCGGGGCGTGCGAGCGGACGGTGGAGATCGCCGAGCGCTGCCACGTCCGCTTCGACGACTCGACCCTGCACCTGCCCCAGTACCCCGCGCCCGAGGGCACGAGTCGGGCCGCCTATCTCGGCGAGGTCGCCCGCACCGGCCTGGCGCGGCGCCTGGCTCGGCCGGCCGCCCGGCGCCACGCCGACGGGGTCTACTGGCAGCGGCTGGAGCACGAGCTCGAGATCATCGAGAAGATGAACTTCCCCGGCTACTTCCTGGTGGTCTGGGACTTCATCCGCCACGCCCGCGAGCAGGGCATCCCGGTCGGGCCGGGCCGCGGCTCGGCCGCCGGCTCGGTGGTGTCCTGGGCGCTGGGGATCACCGACATCGACCCGCTCGAGCACGACCTGCTCTTCGAGCGGTTCCTGAACCCGGAGCGGATCTCGATGCCGGACATCGACATCGACTTCTGCCAGCGGCGGCGGGACGAGATCATCCAGTACGTCCGCGGGCGCTGGGGCGCGGACTCGGTCTGTCAGATCGCGACCTTCAACATCTTCAAGGCGAGGTCGGCGGTGCGCGACGTCGGCCGGGTGCTGGGGCTGCCGTTCGGCGACGTCGACCGCATCGCCAAGCTCATCCCGGACGACCTCGGCATCACCATCGAGCGGGCCCTGGCCGAGTCCGCGCCGCTCGCGGAGCTGGCCACCGGCGACGACGAGGTGCGCCGGCTGCTCGACACCGCCGGCCGGCTGGAGGGGCTGGCCCGCCACTGCGGCGTCCACGCCGCGGGGGTCGTGATCGCCCCCGAGCCGCTGGTCAACCTGGTGCCCCTGTACCGCACCGGCAACGACGAGGTGACGACCCAGTTCGACAAGGACGACGTCGAGGCGCTCGGCCTGCTCAAGATGGACTTCCTCGGCCTGCGCACGCTGACCGTGCTGGCGGACGCGGTGGAGTCCATCCGGCGCGGGCCGGACCCCTCGTTCGAGCTCGGCGCGGTGCCCTTCGACGACCCGGCGGTCTACGCCCTGTTCTCGGCCGCCGCGACCGACGGCGTGTTCCAGTTCGAGTCCTCGGGCATGAAGGACACCCTGCGCAAGGTGCAGCCGCGGGTGTTCGCCGACCTCGCCGCCTTGAACGCCCTCTACCGGCCCGGGCCGATGGAGTTCATCGACGACTTCGCCGACCGCAAGCACGGCCGCAAGCGGATCACTTACGTCTTCCCCGAGCTCGAGGAGATCCTGGGCGAGACCTACGGCATCATCGTCTACCAGGAGCAGGTGATGCGGATCGCGGTCGCCATCGCCGGCTTCTCCATGGCCAAGGCGGACACCCTGCGCAAGGCGATGGGCAAGAAGAAGCAGGAGATCATCGACCGCGAGGGCGAGAGCTTCATCGCCGGCGGCGTGGCCCACGGCCACCCGCGGGACAAGGTCGTCGCCCTGTGGGAGCAGATCGTGCCCTTCGCCAAGTACGGCTTCAACAAGTCGCACTCGGTGGCCTACGCCCACGTCGCCTACCTCACCGCCTACCTCAAGGCCCACTTCCCGGCCCACTTCATGGCCGCCATGCTGACCTCGGAGGTGGCCTCGACCGACAAGCTGGCGCAGTACCTGTCCCGCTGCCGCGACATGAGCCTCGACATCCTGCCGCCCGACGTCAACGCCTCGCAGGGCGCCTTCACGGTCGAGGCCGGCGGCGTCCGCTACGGGCTGGAGGCGGTCAAGGGCGTCGGCGCCTCCGCGGTCGAGCCGATCATGGCCGCCCGGGAGCGGGAAGGCGTCTTCACCTCGCTCGCCCACCTCCTGCGCTCGCTGCCGCCGCGGGCGGTCAACCACAAGGCGCTGGAGTGCCTGGCCAAGGCGGGCTGCTTCGACTGCTTCGGCCTGCCGCGCAAGGCGGTCCTGGAGCGCCTCGAGCAGCTGGTGGAGCTGACCTCCCGGGAGCGGGAGGGGCAGGAGCTCGGCCAGGGCTTCCTGTTCGACGCCCGACCCTCCGAGACGCTGGAGGCGGAGCTGCGGGGCGGCGCCGAGGCCGAGGCCGGCCTGCGCCTGGGGTGGGAGCGGGAGGTGCTCGGCCTCTACCTCACCGGGCACCCCCTCGAGCGCTACCGGGAGCAGCTGGGGCGGTTCGCCGACACCTGCGTCGCCGACCTCGGCCGCCGCCGGGCCGAGGGGGCGACGCGGGCGGCGGTGGGCGGGCTGGTGGTGGGTCTCAAGCGGACCGCGATCAAGGCCGGCCCCAACCAGGGTCGGCCGATGGCGACCTTCGAGCTCGAGGACCCCTCCGGGCGGGCGCGGGTGGTGGTCTTCCCCGAGGTCTTCGACCGGACCCAGGGGGTGCTGGCCGAGGACTCGGCGGTGCTGGTGGTCGGCGACCTCAAGGGGGAGACCGACCGGCCCGACGTGATAGCCGACGAGATCACCCCGCTCGACGAGGTGGAGTCGCGGCGCGCCGCGGCGCTGCGCGTCGTCCTCGACCTCGACCACTGCACCGAGGCCATGCTCGAGGAGCTCCGGGAGCTGCTCCTCTCGCACCCGGGCGAGCTGCCGGTCCGCTTCGAGCTGCTGCGGCGCGGCCGCTACCGGGTCCGGGTGCAGCCGCCGCCCGCCCTGCGGGTGAGCCCGAGCGGCGAGCTGCGCGAGGCCCTCGGCCGGCTGCTCGAGCACGGCTGGACCGAGTTCGAGCTGCCGAGCCCGGGCAACGGCTGGGGGGCGCGGCCCGGTCGCGGCCGGCCGAGCCTGATCCTGCTCGACGAGGAGGCGGGGGCGGTCAACTAGCGGGACCCTCCCGGCCGGTCGAGGCGTGCATCGCACCGGTTGCTCGCGTCCCAACGTGGACGTGGACGTGGACGCGGACGTGGACCTGGACCTGGACCTGGACCTGGACCTGGACCTGGACGTGGACCTGGACCTGGACCTGGACGTGGACCTCGACCTGGCCCTGGACCTGGGTGCGGGTATGGGTGCACGTCGAGCGAGGGGCCGGAGCGCCGGGAGGGTAGAATGGGCGCGGTGAAGGTGTACACGCGCACCGGCGACCGCGGGCAGACCTCGCTCCTGAGCGGCGGGCGGGTGAGCAAGGACCACGTCCGGATCGAGGCCTACGGCACGCTCGACGAGCTCAGCTCGGTGCTCGGTCTGCTGCGCACGGAGCCCCTGCCGGACGACACCGCGCGGCGCCTGCTCGCGGTGCAGGAGTCGCTGCTCGAGGTCGGTGCGGTCCTCGCCGACGCCGAGGGCCGCCGGCAGCCGGACGCCTCGGCCTGGGACGCGACTTCCCTCGAGCGCTGGGTCGACGAGATGGACGCCGAGCTGCCGCCCCTCTCCTCCTTCGTCGTGCCGGGCGGGTGCCGGGCGGCGGCGCTGGCGCACCTGGCGCGGACCGTCTGCCGTCGGGCCGAGCGCCGGGTCACGACCCTGGCCGGCCTGGCCGACGGGGTCGGCGCCGTGCCGGGCGGGTTGCTGCCCTACCTGAACCGCCTGTCGGACCTGCTCTTCGTGCTGGCCCGTTTCCTCAACGCCCGGCTCGGCGTGGCCTCGCCGGAGTGGCGCTCGCGCAGGGCCGGGGGCTAGCGGTGGCCGCGCGGCCAGCCGTGGCCGTGCTCCGGCTCGAGCCCGTGGGAGCCACGCGAGCCTGCTAGAATGGTCCCGTGATGACGCCGGGAGCCGGCCGCCGCAGCCCTCTCGCCCCGCCCTCCCCGCGCCGGGGCGCTGTCCGCCGTGAGCCCTGAGCCGCTCCCCCGCGTCCCCGGCCGCCGCCACCCGCGGCGGCCGGTTGGCCCGTGGCCCCGTCGGGTCGGAGTCGGGAGCGCATGCGCCAGGTGACGTTGAACGAGGCGCACCTGGAGCGCATCTTCGGCACCAGGGACGAGAACCTGCGCTACCTCGAGGAGCGCCTGCGGGTCGCCGTGGCCGCGCGCGGCGGCCTGGTGGCGGTCGACGGCGACCCCGAGGGGGAGCGGATCGCGGCCCGCCTGCTCGAGGCGTTCGACCGGCTGCTCGCCGCCGGCGCGGCGGTGGGCAAGGACGAGTTCCGGACCGGGGTGCGGGTGCTGGAGGAGGACGCCGCGATCGACCTCGAGGAGTTCTTCCTCGACCGCAGCATCCCGGAGGCGGTGAAGAAGCTCGTCGTCCCCCGCAACCTCAACCAGCGGCTGTTCATCCAGGCGGTGTCGAAGGTCGACTACGTCTTCGCCACCGGCCCGGCCGGGACCGGCAAGACCTACCTCGCCGTGGCCCTGGCGGCGGCGGCCCTGGTCGACAAGCAGGTGCGGCGCATCGTCCTGGTCCGGCCGGCGGTGGAGGCCGGCGAGCGGCTGGGCTTCCTGCCCGGCGACCTGGTCGAGAAGATCAACCCCTACCTGCGCCCCGTGTACGACGCGCTGTACGACATCCTGGGCTACGACAGGGTCGCCAAGCTGCTGGAGCGGCAGGTGATCGAGATCGCCCCGCTGGCGTTCATGCGCGGCCGGACCCTCAACGACGCCTTCATCATCCTCGACGAGGCCCAGAACACGACCCACGAGCAGATGAAGATGTTCTTGACCCGCATGGGTTTCCACTCCAAGACCGTGATCACCGGCGACGTCACCCAGATCGACCTGCCGGACGGTCGGAGGTCGGGTCTGGTCGAGGCCCTGGAGATCCTGACCGGGGCCCAGGGGATCGCCTTCATCGCCTTCACCGAGCGGGACGTGGTCCGCCACCGGTTGGTGCAGGAGGTCGTCAACCGCTACGCCCGCTGGGAAGCGCAGCAGGCCAACGGCAGGCGGTGATGGTCAAGGCGAGCCCGAGCCGGGCCGACTCGAGCGCCTCGAGCCGCATCCAGCGCGGGCTCGAGGAGCGGTCGGGCTGGTGGGACAGGGTCCTCGAGCGGCCGCTGGTGTGGGGGCTGGCGGCGGTGGTCGGCTGCACCTGGCTGCTGGTGCCGACCGGCGGGCCGCGCCTGCCGGCGTGGGCGCCGGGCGAGGTGGCCGCCTTCGACGTCATCGTCCCCCAGGACCTGACCCTGCCCGACGAGGCCGCGACCGAGGCGGTGCGGGCCGAGGCCCGCGCCGCGGTGCTGCCGGTCTACGACCTCGACCCGCGCCTGGGCGACGAGCTCGGCGTCGGCCTCCAGCAGCTGTTCGCCGCCTGCCGGGAGCAGCTCGAGGGCGGCGAGCTCGCGGCCGGGCCGCTGGCCGCAGCCGCCGGCCTGAGGGTCGACGAGCCCATGGTGACCCTGCTCCGCTCCTCCTCCTGCTCGCCGGGCCTGGAGGCGGCGCTGCTGGAGGTCGTGTCGCGGGTCTACCGGGGGCGCGGCGTGGACGACGCGCGGGCGCTGGAGCGACGCGGCGCGCGGGGCCGGGTGGTGCGCAACCTGGCCGCGGGCACCGAGCGGGTGTCCGTGCCCGGCGAGCTGGCCGACGTGGTCGACCTCAGCTCGGGCCTCGAGGGGGCTCTCCGCACCGGTCTGCTGGAGCAGGACACGGTCGCCCGGCGCTGGATCAAGCCGGCGGTCGAGTTCCTGCGCGCGAACCTGGTCCCGAACCTGGTCTTCAGCCGGGCCGAGACCGGGGAGCGGGTCCGCCGCGCCGCGGAGCAGGTGGCGCCCCGCTCGCAGGTCTTCCGCCGTGGCCAGGTGCTGGTGCGGCGGGGCGACACGGTGACGCCGGCCGCGGCCCGGACCTTGCGGTTGATGAGCCGCACCCGCCAGGAGCTGACGACCCTGTCCAGCGTCGCCGGCATCGCCCTGGTCGTCGCCATCCTGGTGCTCGGGCTGGCCGGCGCCCTGTCCCGCATCGCCGGGGTTGGCGAGCGCCGCTCGCGGGTGTCGATGATCCTGCTGCTGCTGGTGCTGTTCGTCGCCTTCGACCGCTTCGCCGTGTTCGTGGTGACGGCGGTCGCGACCAGCGGCCACGGGCCGGCCGGGGCGACCGTGAACGCCTACCTGTGGGCGGTGCCGCACGCCGCCGGGCCGGTGACCGTGGCCCTGCTGCTCGGCGCCCCGCCGGCGGCGGCGCTGGCGGTGTGCATGGCCCTCGCCGGCGGCCTGCTGCTCGGCGGCGAGTTCCTGGCCGTGGTCTACGTGCTGGTCTCGAGCCTGGTCGGCGTCCTCGCCGCCCAGCGTTTCGGCGGGCGCCACGCCTTCGCCTGGCTGGGCACCGTGGTCGGCCTGGCGAACGTCGCGGCCGCCGGCGCGCTCGAGCTGTACCGGGGCCTGCCGGGGCTGACCGACTCCCTCGGCGTGACCCTGGTCTGTGCCTTCGTCGGCGGCCCGCTGGCGGTGGGCGTGGCGACCCTGCTGCAGCCGCTGCTGGAGGGCCTGTTCGGCATCACCACCGACCTCCGGCTGCTCGAGCTGTCGAATCAGAACCTGCCGCTGCTCAGGCGCCTGTCGCAGGAGGCGCCGGGCACCTTCCAACACTCCCTGGCGGTCAGCCACCTGGCCGAGGCGGGGGCCAACTCCATCGGCGCCAGCGCCCTGCTGCTGCGGGTGTGCGCGTACTACCACGACGTCGGCAAGCTCATCAAGCCGAGCTACTTCATCGAGAACCAGCGGGGCGCGAACCCGCACGACGCCCTGTCGCCGTCGATGTCGGCGCTGGTCATCATCAGCCACGTCAAGGAGGGCCTCGAGCTGGCGCGCGGCGAGCGGTTGCCGCTGGCGGTGCGGCAGGCGATCGCCACCCACCACGGGACCAAGGTCATCCACTACTTCTTCAACCGGGCCAGGGAGAGGGGCGCGGCCGACAAGGTCGAGGTGCGGGACACCGACTACCGCTACCCGGGCCCCAAGCCGCACAGCAAGGAGCTCGGCATCCTGCTGCTGGCCGACGCGGTCGAGGCCGCGGCGCGGACCCTGGACAACCCGACCCCGTCCAAGATCGAGGAGATGGTGGATCGCATCTTCTCCGACACCCTGGCCGACGGCCAGCTCGACTCGAGCGCGCTGACGTTCTCGGAGCTCGACCAGATCGCGACGACGTTCGTGCTGGCGCTGTCGAACATGTACCACCACCGCATCGACTATCCTGGATTCGACTTCAACCGGAGGCAGGCACGGCGTGACTCGGGTTCTTTTCCGTTGGGAACGAAGACCGGCTCGAGCGGCGGCTGAGCCGCTGCGGCGGATGGTCAGGGCCACCCTCGGCCGACTCGGCGTGGGTCGGGGCGAGGTGCACGTCCTCGTCACCGGCGACGAGCGCATCCGCGAGCTCAACCGACAGTGGCGGGAGGTGGACGCCGCGACCGACGTGCTGTCCTTCCCGGACGGCGACGAGCTGCCGGACGGCACGCGTCTCCTCGGCCAGGTCGTCATCTCCCTCGACACCGCCCGCCGCCAGGCGGCGGGGCTCGGCCACGACGAGCTCCGGGAGCTGGAGGAGCTGCTGCTGCACGGCACCCTGCACCTGCTCGGGTGGGACCACGAGCGGGACCGGGGCGAGATGGCCGCGCTCGAGCTCGAGCTGCGGGAGGAGCTGGCGCGATGAGCGCCGGACTGGCGGGCTGGGCCGCTCACCCCGTGACCTTGACCCTGGCTGGCACGGCCCTGGTCACGCTGTTCCTCGTTCTCGAGGCGTTGCTGCGCGGGCTCGGCCAGCTGGGCAACGTCCGCTTCCAGGGGGTGCTGGACGAGCACCCCAACCTCCTGCCGCTGCGGTCCGACGGCGTGCTGCCCCTGGCGGCGGTGCTCGACGTCCTGCGGTGGCTGCAGGTGGTGGCCGTCGGTCTGCTCTGGGTGGCGGCCAGCCTGCTGCCGGGCATGACGCCGGTGCGGGCGGCCGTGGTCGGCGTCGGTCTGCCGGTGGCGTCGGCGCTGCTGGTCGGGCTGCTGGTGGGCGGGGTGGCCGAGCGCGGCGCGGGCGTGCTGCTGCGGCTGGTGCGGCCGCTGGTGTGGCCGGTCCTGGCGCTGCGGGTGCGGCAGGAGGCCCCGGTCGCGCCGCTGGCGGCCGAGGACGAGGAGGACGAGGCGAGCGACCGGGAGAAGCAGGCCTACGTCGAGGTGGGGGAGAAGGCCGGCCTGTTCGAGCCCGACGAGAGCGAGATGGTCCACTCGCTGGTGGAGTTCTTCGACATCGTCGTGCGCGAGGTCATGACGCCGCGCACCGACATGGTCACGGTCGCCGACACGGCGACCTGCGAGGAGCTGCTGGAGCGGTTCGCCGAGAGCCGCAAGAGCCGCATCCCGGTCTACCGCGAGACCGTCGACCGGGTGGTCGGGGTGGTGCACGTCAAGGACCTGGTCGCGGCCCAGCGGGACGGCACCAGGCCGCCCGTGGCGGAGCTGGTCCGGCCCTGCCTGGTGGTGCTCGAGACCAAGCCGCTCGGCGACCTGCTGCGCGACTTCCAGCAGAACCACCAGCAGCTGGCGATCGTGGTCGACGAGTACGGCGGCACCTCGGGCCTGGTCACCCTCGAGGACCTGCTCGAGCAGATCGTCGGCGACATCCGCGACGAGCACGAGCCCACCGCGCCGCCGGAGTGGCAGGAGCTGGAGCCCGGCCTGTTCCGGCTGCAGGGGCGGGCGTCGCTCGAGGTGCTGGAGGACCTGTTCGGCCTCGAGGTCGACGAGGAGGACGTGGACACGGTCGGCGGCCTGGTGTTCTCGCTCCACGGCACGGTGCCCGAGCCCGGCACCGAGGTGGCGGCGGCGCGGCTCGGGCTGCGCTTCACGGTGGAGGAGATGCAGGAGCGCCGGGTGGTGAGCGTGAGGGTGCGGCGGGAGGGCGAGACGGCGGCGCAGCCGGCCGGGGACGGCGGCCGCGGATGAGCGCCCCTGCCTCCACCACCGGCAGCCGCTGCGGCACCGCCGCCCTGGTCGGCCGGCCCAACGCCGGCAAGAGCACCCTGCTCAACGCCCTGGTGGGCGAGAAGGTGGCCATCGTCTCGCCCCGGCCGCAGACGACCCGCAACCGCATCGTCGGCATCGTCAACGAGCCGCGCGGCCAGGCCGTGCTGCTCGACCTGCCGGGCGTCCACCAGCCGCTGCACCGGATGAACGTCGGCATGATGGGCGAGGTCGAGGACGCCCTGGGCGAGGTCGACCTGGTGCTGCACCTGCTCGACGCCTCGCAGCCGTGGGGCGGGGGCGAGGACTACCTGTTCGGCCTGCTGGCCGAGGTCCGCGCGACCGTGGTCGGCGTCCTCACCAAGGTCGACCTGGTGCGGCCCAAGTCGGCGCTGCTGCCGCTGCTCGGGCGCTACCAGGAGCGCCGGCCGGGGAGCCCGGTGGTGCCGGTGTCGGCGCTCTCGGGCGACGGTCTCGACGAGCTGCGGGCCGAGCTCTTCGCCGCCCTGCCGGAGGGGGAGCCGCTCTACCCGGCCGACCTCGCCACCACCCAGACCGAGCGCTTCTTCGTCGCCGAGGTGGTGCGGGAGAAGCTGCTCGAGCTGACCCGGGGCGAGCTGCCCTACACCACCGGGGTGGTGGTGGAGCACTGGCAGGAGCGGGACGACCTGCTGCTGGTCACTGCCACGGTGCTGGTCGAGCGCTCGGGCCAGAAGGCGATCGTCATCGGCCGCGGCGGGCGGATGGTCAAGGCCTTCGGCCAGGCGGCGCGGCTGGAGCTCGAGCGCCTGCTCGGCGTGCGCCTCTACCTCGAGGTGCGGGTCAAGGTCCACCCCCGCTGGCGCGAGGACGCGCGGGTGCTGGCGGCGATGCGCCCGGGCGAGGCGGTGCTGCACGAGGAGGGCGACCTCGCGGGTCTGGAGGACGAGCTGGAGGGCCTCGAGGACGACCCAGAGGGCCTCGAGGACGAGCCGGAGGACGAGTGACGGGCGAGCTCCACACCCTGGTCGTCTACACCGCCGACGGCTGCCCGCACTCGGCCGCGCTCGTCGCCGACCTCGCCCGCCGCCGGGTGCGCTTCCTCGAGGTCAACCTGAGCCGCGAGCCGGGGCGGCTCGCGGAGCTCGCGCGCTGGGGCGCAACCGGTCGCCTGCCGGTCGTGGTCGACCACGAGCGGGTCTCGGTCGGCTTTCGCGGCGCCTCCTCGACCCTGGCCGAGCTCGGGCTGGGGTAGCGGCCGCGGTTCTCCGGCCGCTCAAGGTCCCGCTGGCGTCGCCACTTCTCGCGCGCTGGCGGCACCGTACAGGGTCAGGCGGCTGAGCGGCCGCCGGTCGTCGTCGAGGCCGGAGAGCCAGAGGACCGGGTGGCCGTCGCGGGACAGGTAGAGCTCCCCGTCGTCGTAGCCGTCGGCCCGGGCGCAGCGGCGCTCGAGGGTCCAGGCGCCGGCGAGGGTGTCGACCGGCACCCAGCCGGTGCTCGCCTCGGCACCGTCGTCCGTCACCACCGCCGCCCGCACCGCGAGGCGGCCGCTGTCGCTCGCGGCCTCGACCGAGAGGGCGATCTCCCCCGCGGCGGTGCGGCCGACGGCGAGGCGGCCGGCGCCGGCCGGACCCAGGTCGAGCTCGACCGCGAGCTCGCAGCTCGGCTCGGGCCAGGCGAGGGTCGTGGCCTTGGGCGAGGTGGCGCCCCAGGCCTCGGTGGTGCTGCCCTCGAAGCCGTCGGCGAAGAGCGCGACCTCGGTGCGGTCGGTGGCGCTGTCGTTGGCGGCCGTGGGGTCGGTCACGCCGCCCGGGGCGACGACGGTGGCAGTGTTCTGGATGACCCCGCTCGAGCCGATCGCGACCGTGGCGGTGGCGGTGAAGGTGACCGCGGCCCCTGGCGGGAGGTCGACGGAGGCGTCGATGGTGCCCGCGCCCGAGGCCGGGCAGCTGCCGCCGCCGGACCCGGCGCAGGTCCAGGTCGTCCCCTCCAGCTCCGCCGGGAAGGTGTCGGCCACCGTGGCGCTGGCGACCGAGCTGGGGCCGGGGTTGGAGGCGGTGACGGTGTAGGTGAGCGTCTGCCCGACCATGACCCCGTAGCGGTGGTCGGTCTTGCTGACCTGGAGGTCGGCGGTCGGCACCAGGGTGTCGGTGTCGGTGGCGTTGTTGTTGCCGGGCGCGGGGTCGGTCACCCCAGCGGGGGGAGAGACCCCGACGGTGTTCGCGAGGGTGCCGGTGGCGTCCGGCGCCACGTCGCAGGCGGCGGTGTAGGTGACGCTGCCGCCGACCGGCAGGGTGGCGGAGTCGGCGATGTCGCCCGCCCCGGACGCGGAGCAGGCGCCGCCGCCTGCGCCCGCGCAGGTCCAGGTGCAGGCCAGGGCGGGGGGGAAGTCGTCGCCGATCGTGGCCCCCGTGACGTGGGTCGGGCCGTCGTTCGAGGCGGTGACCGTGTAGGTCATTGAGCTGCCCGGGACGACCGTCGCCACGCCGTCGGTGACCGTCACCGCGAGGTCGGCGTCGCCGGCGGTGAAGGACGCCTCGGCGGCCCAGGCCCCGCCGGCCAGGCCCGCGTCCACGGCCTGAACCGACCAGTGGTAGGTCTGGCCCGCAGCGAGGCCCGTGAGGCTCCAGGAGCGGTTCTGGTCGACGTTGCCCAGGCCCGGCAGGCGGCGCCAGCCGCTCGCCGGGTCGGCCTGCGGGCTGACGACGTCGCCCGCGCCCGGCGCGGTGCCGACGCGGAGGTTGTACGACAGGCCGGCGGCCGGCGTGGTGTCGTCCGCGGCCGCGCCCCAGGCGAAGGTCGCCACGCCGTCGGCGACGGAGGCGGCGAGGCCGGCCGGGGCGTCGGGCGGCAGGTTGGCGCGGGCGACGTTGTTCCGGTGGATGGTGGTGGCGTCGGTCTGCATGACCGCCAGGTCGAGGCGGCCGTCGTCGTCGAAGTCGCCCAGGGCCGCGTGCTCGGCGTGGGCGCCGGCGGCGCCGTCGAAGAAGTTGAGGCCGATGTCGGTGAAGGCGCCGTCGCCCGAGCTGTGGAAGATGCTGACCCGCGTGCTCGAGATGCCGGCGTACGAGCCCGAGCTGGCCAGGAGGTCGGGCAGGCCGTCGTTGTCGACGTCGCCCCAGGCGACGCTGCCCCAGATGTCGAACTCGGGCAGGGCGGCGCCCGAGTCGGTGAAGGTGCCGCCACCGTCGTTGTGGTAGACGACGGTTCCCGCGTCCCGCACGACCGCCAGGTCGAGGCGGCCGTCCGCGTCGTAGTCGCCCCAGGCCGCGCCGCCGTGCCCGACCGCGGCCAGGCCCGCCTCGACGTCGGTGAAGGCGCCGCCGCCGTCGTTGCGGTAGAGGGTGGTGCCGGCGGTGTCGACGACCGCCAGGTCGAGGCGGCCGTCCGCGTCGTGGTCGCCCCAGGCCGCGAAGACGCCGGGGGTCGAGGGGAAGACCGCGCCGCTGTCGGCGAAGGCGCCGCCGCCCATGTTGCGGAACAGGCGGGTGGCACCGGCGTCGCCGCCCGACTCGCCGTTCGCGATCAGGTCGGGACGGCCGTCCGAGTCGTAGTCCCCCCAGGCGACGAAGCCGTTGTTGGAGGTCATGGCCAGGCCCAGCGACGCCACCTGGACGAACGGCTGCCCCGGCCCGTCGTTGCGGTAGACGTAGCTCCCGGCGCCGGTCCCGGCCATGATGAGGGCGAGGTCGAGGTCGCCGTCGAGGTCGCAGTCGGCCAGGGCCAGGCGGCCCATGGTCGCGGCGGGCAGACCGGCGCCCGAGTCGGTGAACGAGCCGTCACCGTTGTTGTGGTAGACCACCGAGGCGTTGAAACCGCTCGCCACCGCCAGGTCGAGGCGGCCGTCGTTGTCCGCGTCACCCCAGGCGAGCCAGCTCCGCCCCCCGCCGCCCCGCAGCGCGACCCCGGTCGGCTGCCAGACCTCGTGCGCGACCGCCAGCTGACCGAGGCTGGTGACGCCCGCGAAGGACGCGGTGCCGCCAGTCGCGCTGACGCTGGAGGCGGTCCCGACCAGGGCCCAGGCGCCGTCCGCGGCCGTGTCGCGGCGGAGGAGCGCGACCGTGGTCGGGTCGGCCTCGTCCGCGGCGGTGAGCCCGGCGAGGCCGGAGAAGGTGAGGTCCGCGTCGTGGCTGCCGCTGCCGAATCGGTCGACGCACCACCAGGGGCTCAGGATCTCCCGGTTGGTGGGCGAGAGGTTGGGCGGCCCGGCGTCGACGCGGGTGGCGGTGAGGCTGGCGCTCCCGGCCGTGCCGAAGCTCATGCTCAGGCCGACGGCCGGGAAGGTGACGGCGCCGGGGGCTTCGGTCCGGGTCTCGGCGGCGCCGCTGCCGGCCGGGATGGTCGAGCGGGTCCACTCGGTGCCCGCCATGCCGACCAGGCTGCCGTCGTCGACCGAGCCGGAGCCGCCGCGGTCGGGGAGGGTCGTGCCGGACGTCTCGTCGAAGTCGTAGTACGCGACCAGCCCGGGCTCGCTGCCGGCCAGCACGAGGTGCATCGACTCCCGCACCTCCTGGGCCGAGCGGGCCACGCTCCACACCCGCAGCTCGTCGACCAGCCCCGCGAGGAGCTGGCCGCCGCTCGTGCCCGAGGCGACCACCTTGTCCGAGGCGTTGTCGGCGAAGGCGTAGGCCGCGTTCGAGACCAGCGCCTGCGCCACGCCGTTGACGTAGATGGCGTGCGTGCCGGCGCCGGGCCCGGTGCGGACGTAGGCGACGTGGGTCCACCCCCCGGCGGCGACGGCGTTGTCGCCGGTCTGGGCCACCCAGGTGTTGACGCCGGTCACCGCCACCCGGGCGCTGCCGCCGTCGCCGGGCCCGACCTCGAGCTGGAACGAGCCGGCGGCGTTGTCGAGCCGGGTCGAGAAGACCCCCTGCCGCGTCGTCAGGCTCGCCGGCCTGACCCAGGCCTCGACCGTCAGGGTGTTGCCGAGGTCGAAGCTCGCCCCGTGGCCGAGGTTGACCAGGTCGTCGACGCCGTCGAAGGCGAGGGCGTTGCCCGGCGGCAGCGCCCCGGCCGACGCCGCGGCCAGCAGCCCGAGCCCCAGCGCGATCACCACGGAGCTGCGTGCGACGCTCATGTCCCGCCTCCTCTCGCCCGCTCCTTCGTTCCGTTCGCGACCGCGTGCTGGCGCCGCGCTCGCCGCGCGGTGAGCCGCTGCGTGAGCCGGCCGGGCAGCGAAGGGGTGGCCCGGCCCGCCTCGTCCGGCTCGGGACGGTCGACCCGGACGACGGGGCCCCGCTTCCTGTCGCACTCGGTCACGACCCTCATCATAGCCCCGACTCACCCGCGGACCGCTGCCGTTCCCAACGCCGTCGCGGCGGTGAACGAGATGCCGTCGACCGGGTCGTCGGGCGAGCCGGTGTGCGACCCGCGGCGGGTGCCGGGATCGGCGTGTCCACGTGGTCGCCGAAGGCGGGGACTGCGATGAAGGTGGCCGCGCGGCCGCGCACCACGAGGCGCGGCTGGTCGGAGGTGATCGTGCCGCTGGCAGCGGCCGCCGCGTCACCAGGGCGGTTGCCGAGGGCTGCCACAGCAGCGCCGCCGAGCCGAACCGCGGCGGCCGCGCGCAGCCAGGCGACGGAGCTCCTCGAAGCGTCACCACCGCGCTGACTGCAGCGAGGCGAAAGCCGTCTCGGTCGCCGCCGTCGGCGGGCAGCAACCGTTGTCGCGAGTCGAGCGCCGCGGCAGCCCCCGCGCCGGGGCGACGCGGACGCCCGGCCACGGTATGCTCGCGAGCGTGTCGGGTTGGCCCGTGCGCTACGAGGAGCCGGTGTTCCGGCCGCCGTCGGAGGCCGACTCCCTGATCCTGCAGCTGACCGTCGGCTGCTCGTGGAACCGCTGCACCTACTGCGGCATGTACCGGATGAAGCGCTACCGGGTGCGGCCCCTGGAGGAGGTCCTGGCCGAGGTGCGGGCGGTGGCGCCGCTGGCCGGGCCGACCCGGCGCGTCTTCCTCGCCGACGGCGACGCCCTGGCGGCCGGGCCCGAGGCCCTGGCGGCGGTTCTGGCCGAGGTCCGCCGGCACCTGCCCGGCGTCACCCGGGTCGGCGCCTACGCCGACTCGCGCGCGATCCTGGCGCACGGGGTCGAGGGGCTGTCCCGGCTGAAGGACCTCGGCCTCGGCATCCTCTACTTCGGCGCCGAGAGCGGCGACCCGGAGACCCTGCGCCGGGTGCGCAAGGGGGCGACGGTCGAGCGCCAGCTCGAGGCCTGCCGGGTGGCGCGGGCGGCGGGTCTCAAGCTGTCGCTGATGGTGCTGCTCGGACTGGCCGGGGAGGAGGGGTCGGAGCGCCACGCCCGCTCGACCGGCCGGTTTCTGGTCGACGCGGCGCCGACCTACGCCGCCGCCCTGACCGTGACCCCGGTCCCCGGCACCGAGCTCGCGACCGCGCTCGCGCGCGGCGAGCTGCGCCTGCCCGACCGCTGGGGCATGCTGCGGGAGCTCGAGTGGATGCTGGCGGAGATGGCCGGCTACCGTGGCCCCTTCCACGCCAACCACGCATCCAACTACCTGCCCCTCGCCCTGCGCCTGCCGCGCGACCGGGAGGCGGCGCTCGGGCTGCTGGCCGAGGCGCTGGCCCGCCGCGACGAGGGGCTGCTCCGCCCGGAGTGGGCGCGCGGGCTCTGAGCCCTCAGTCGAGGAGGCCGGGTCCGGGCCAGAGGCCCAGCCTCTGCAGGGTGTACCAGACGTCGACCGCCGCCACCAGCGCGGTGCTGCCCACGACCCCGACCAGGGTCTCGGTCCGCGACAGGGGCCAGGTCGCAATCCGCCGCACGACATCCTGGTTGCGCTGCAGCGTGCGGTACTCCTCCAGCCGGCCGTCGTCGGCCGGGTGCTCGAGGAAGGCGGCGAACGCCCGCTCCAGGTGCTCGGTGTAGACGAGGATGGACCGGCTCTTCGCCTCGCGCGCGGCGCGCTGGAGGGCGACCGGCAGCGCCAGGCACCAGAGGGCGGCGAGCGCCGAGGCGATGGCGAGGAAGAGCAGGTCGACGGGGACCCCGATCCGGACCGCGCGCGCGGCCAGGAGCCAGTGGCAGGCGTAGCAGCCGGCGATGAGGACCTGGGACGAGGTGAGGAGCGGCCCGAAGGCGCGCAGCCCGGTGTCGTTGAGGCGGGTGAGCATCGGCTTGAGCGGCAGGCGGCTGACGCGGAGCACCAGCAGCGTCAGGCCGACCACGAAGCGGAGCACGGGGAACGAGAACAGGTAGATCAGCGCGTAGTCGACGAAGCGCTTCGCCGCCAGCCACGGGCCGTCGAGGTGCGAGCCGCTGAGGCAGAACGCGGCGGCCGCGAGGCCGAGGGTCCAGGCGGCGCCGACGGCGTAGAAGAGGCGGTCGCCGCGCACCGTCTCGACGACCCGGATGCGTGCGTCGCGGCTGACGAAGCGCCCGAAGGTCCGCTCCATCTCCCGGGCGAACAGCTCGTCGAAGCGGTCGAGGCGCATGGCCCCCAGCTGCAGCGACAGCGGCAGGCGGAGGCGGAGGGTCAGGAGCCGCCCGCGCTGCAGGATCGCCACCATGGTCAGGCAGCACAGGAGCTGGAGGACGCTCGAGGCAACCGCGTCGGCGCCGGCGACGAGGGCCTCGACGGCGCCCGAGGCCCCGTACCAGAGCAGCAACGCCGCCCCCCACCAGAGCGAGGGGAACGGGCGGAAACGGCGCGGGGCGAAGGCGTGGAGGATCGACGGCTGCTCGAGCCCGCTCCCGGCGTCGTCGCCCGCCGGCCGGGCGGCCGCGGCTGCCGGCGCCCGGTCGAGCCGGGCGGCCAGCTCCACCGCGCGGGGGTGCTCCGGGGCGAGGTCGAGGCAGCTCTGCAGGGTGTGGCGCGCCACCGGGGTCGGGTCGCCGAGCTGGAGCTGGATCTCGGCCATCTCGACGAAGAAGGTCGGTCGGCGCTCGAGCTCGGCAGCCTGCTCCAGGGTCAGCAGCGCCTCCTCGGCGCGGCCGTCGGCGCGGCTCAGGCAGGCGCGCTTGTAGAGCGCCTCGGCCCGGTAGGCGCGCTCCTCGGCGGCCAGGTGCCGGTGGGGGTCCTCGCTCGCGCCCGGCACCGGTTTGATGGTGATCAGGCCCTCGAAGCCGGCGTGAAGCTCCTTGTGGAAGTAGTAGGCGCCGCTGGTGTAGGACAGGTACTCGAGCTTGGTCCGCCAGGCGTCGTTGAAGAAGAACACCTCCGGGTCACGTTGCCCCTCGGGCGCCTGCCAGAGCAGGAAGGGGCCGAGCGGGATCGGGTCGCGGTCCAGCCGCTCCGTCGGGCTGTCGGTCACGTAGACCTCGCGCGGCACCAGCGGCCGGTCGCTGGTGAGCTGGACCGGTTCCGCCAGCACGCCGCCCAGGCACGTCCCCTTGGCGAGCCAGGCGCCCTGGTCACGGTTGGCGACCTCGTCGACGTGGAAGACCCTCATGTCGGCGAGGAAATCAGCGGACAGCACGAGCTGGGCGGCCGCCCTCTCGAGAGCGTCGAGCCGGCCGCGCAGGACCGTGGCGTCGACCCTGGCGCCGTGGCCATCGAGGGGGCGGAGGTTGCAGCCGGTGGCGACCACCGCGGCGCGGCTCTCGAGGGGGCGGTCGAGCCCGACCACCTCGACCGTGACGCCGCCGCCCGGGCGGGTGGCGAAGCCGCGCGCCTCGCCGCGGCAGAAGACGGTGCCCCGCTCGCGTGCGTGACGGGCGAGGAGGGCGTCGAGGACCGTGCGCCTGAGGTTGACCTGCCTCGCCGGCACGCGGACCTCGAGCCGGGACGGGCTGAAGACGCTGGCCTCCTCGACGGTGTGGCCGCGTCGCCGCACC
>CAYTJW010000022.1:0-2283 GCA_964438135.1 uncultured Thermoanaerobaculia bacterium | reverse complement strand
CAGTGGCTCGCGCACTACCTCCTGCGCTTCAACGGCGAGGCCGTGCCGCTCGAGAGCGCGCATCGCGTCCGCGGCCAGCCCGTCGCCGCAGGCCTTGTCGCGCGGGAACGCCCGCCGGTCGAGGAGCAGGGTCCGCAGGCCCCGGCCGGCCAGCGTCGCCGCCGCGATGCAGCCGGCCGGGCCGGCGCCCATCACGACTGCGTCCCAGGGCGTCGCGAGGTGGGGCGCGAGGTCCTCCTGGAGCCCGCCCTCGACCTCGCTCAGGAGCGGCATCGCGGCCGGCTCCCCGGCCCGGCGGAGGCGCGGCGGGGCCTGCGGGAGGTCGGGGCGGCGGGCGGGGCCATGGCGGCCGGGCGACCGCCCCTCAAGGCCGAAGCCAGTGACGCAGCAGCTCGCGCAAGGTCATGTGCTTGAGGTCGGCGAACTCGCCGGCGTCGAAGAACAGGCCGTAGCACACCGGGCAGGTCTCGACGACGATGTGGGGCTGGTCGGGGACGTGGGTCGACACCATGCGGGTGTGGCAGCGCGGGCAGTCGAGGACCTGCTCCCGGCTCGACGTGCGGGTCGCCCCGGCGGCGACGTCGACCGTCTCCGACCCCTCCACCCGGCGCAGCCGCTCGTGCTCCTCGACGTCGAACCAGAGGCCACCGCAGCGCGGGCAGCGGTCGACCTCGACCTCCTGGACCGTCACCTGCGCCATGGTCTCGCCAGCGCACTTCGGGCAGTGGATGGTGTCGCTCATCGGCCCCTCCCAGTGGGCTCCGCCCCGCCCCGCCGCGAGCGCCGGGCGCCGCGGAGCGCTCTCATCATAGCCCCGGCTGCGCTACAATCGGAGGGAGTCGACCGGGCCAGGGAGGGAGACGAGACAGCGGTGGAGGGTCTCGACCGGACCGACAGCGACGGGGCGCTCTGCCTGCACGGCAAGCTCGACGGTGGGACCCTGCGGTTCGTCCTGGCGCCCGGCCGGCACCTGGTGGGGTCGGCCGCCGGCAGCGAGGTCGAGCTGTCCCACCCGTCGGTGTCCCGGGTGCACGCGGTGATCGAGGTCGAGGAGACGGAGGTCGTGGTCGAGGACCCCGGCAGCCGCAACGGCACCTTCGTCAACGGCACCCGCGTCGACCGCTCGGTGCTCCACGACGGCGACATGGTCCACTTCGGCCTGGTCGGGCTCAAGGTCGGCACGGCCGGGATGGCCGACCTCGAGGCGGCGATCGTCGTCGCCTGCACCATGTCGCTCGAGGACACGCCGGCCGACCTGGCGTCGGCGCCCTCTCAGCCGAGCTACCCGTCGTCGGTGCTGGGGCCGCCAACCGGCGGGCGATCGGAGCCCTAGCCCCCGGCACGGCTCAGGCGAGGGCGTGGGCGTCTCGGGCCCGTGCCCGGTGCCCGGCGCCGCTGCCCGGCCGCTCCCCCGCCCTCGGGCCCGGCGCCCGCCAGCAGTGCTATCCTCTCCCTTCCCCGCCGCGAGGCGGAGCGTCCCGGGAGGGAATGCCATGGCCGTGGAACGTCTGCAGAAGATCATCGCCCGCAGCGGTTTGTGCTCGCGGCGGGACGCCGACCAGCTGATCCGCTCCGGCCGCGTCACGGTCAACGGCCGGGTGGCGGAGCTCGGCGAGCGGGCCGACCCCGCGCGCGACCACATCCGGGTCGACGACCGCCGCGTCGGCGAGCCGGAGCCGCTGCGTCACCTGGTCCTGTACAAGCCGCGCGAGGTGGTGACGACCTGCGACGACCCCGAGGGCCGCACCACCGTCCTCGACCTGGCCGCCTCGGTGGTGCGGGAGCGGGTGTTCCCGGTCGGGCGCCTGGACTACCACTCCGAGGGCCTGATCATCCTCACCAACGACGGCACGCTGGCGATGGTCAACCACCCCCGCTTCGGGCTGGTGCGCGAGTACATGGTCAAGGTGCGCGGCGAGCTCGCGCCGGAGGAGCTGGCGAGGGTGCGGCGGGGGGCGGTGGTCGACGGCCAGCGGGTCAGGCCGCGCCTGGTCGAGCGCTGCCGCGGCACGCGCGGCGGCGGCACCTGGTGGCGGGTCGAGATCACCGAGGGGCGCAGTCACGAGATCCGCGAGCTGTTCTTCCGCGCCGGCCACCCGGTGCAGCGGTTGCGGCGGACCGCCATCGGCCCGGTGCGGGACGAGACGCTCAAGCCGGGCGAGATGCGCACGCTCACCGCCGACGAGGTCCGCACCCTGCGCGACCTGGCGCGCGGCCGGCGGGGCCGGAGCAAGGACGGCGCCGGGGCGGCGGCGGAGCGGGCGGAGGCACCGCCGCGCCGCG
>CAYTJW010000021.1:0-21641 GCA_964438135.1 uncultured Thermoanaerobaculia bacterium | reverse complement strand
CCCAGCCGGCCCCCGACGGCGCCCGGGCGCGGCGCTGACCGAACCGACCCCCTCACCCCCGAGCACCCGACGCGGGGCGGCTCCGGCCGCCCCGCGGCTCGTTCTGTCCAGTCGCCTCCGGGGCCGACGCGCCCGGGCCGGCAGGGTGCCGGGGCGACCCACGACCGGGGACGGGTGCGGCGGAGGGCGCGCAGCCGGTGACCGAGGCGGCTTTGCTAGCATGGAGGCGGGGCGACGCGGAGGGCAGAACCGATCCCGACCTGCCCGCTGGAGCGAAGGAAAGCCCCCGGGCCGCGCCGCCGAGGCAAGGAGAGCAACCATGAGACACGCCTGGTCCGTCATCGCCGTCGCCGTCCTGTGCTGCAGCGCCGAGGCCGCCCAGAAGGAGCTGAGCCAGTCGCAGCGCTTCCCGGCCAGCCCCGGCAAGCGCGTCGTCGTCGACGCCGCCAACGTCGGGGTGCAGGTCCGCTCGGCCGACATCCGCGAGGTCGAGGTCGCGACCGAGCTCAGCATCCGCGGCGTCAGCGAGGAGCGCGCCACGAGCTGGGTCGAGCGCCACACCCCGACCCTGGCCGACTCGCCGGACGCGGTCAGGGTCGAGGTCCGGCCCGGCGCCGACGGCTTCATGTGGCTCGGCCACCTCACCGCGCGCGCGCGCATCGCCGTCGCCATGCCGCCGTTCGCCGTCCCCGACCTCACCACCTCGAGCGGCGACATCAGCGTCCGCGGCGACTTCCCGACCACTCAGCCGGTCCTCCTGCGCACCGCCAGCGGCCAGGTCGAGATGCTCGGCGCGGCGACCGGGGTCGACGCCCGGAGCGCCTCGGGCGACATCACCGTCGAGGTCGTCCGGCCCCTCGAGCGCCTCTTCGCCCGCACCGCCTCGGGCGACGTGACGCTCGAGGGCGGCGCCCGCCAGGTGGAGGTCGACACCGCCTCGGGCGACGTGCGGCTGTCCGACCTCTCCGGCTCGGTCGCGGTCGAGACCTCGTCGGGCAAGATCGTGCTGGCGTGGGACCGCCTCGAGGCCGACTCGGTGGTCAAGGTCAAGACCTCGTCGGGCCGGGTGCAGCTGGTGGTGCCTGCGGGGACCACCGCCCGCGGCACCATCCGCACCACCGACGGCACCATCCGCTCCGACCTGCCGGGGGTGGTGTCCGAGGCCGGCGACGCGATCCTGCTCGAGGGCTCGGGCCCGACCCTGGACGTCGAGAGCGCCTCCGGCGACGTGGTGGTCGGCTACAGCCTCGAGTGGCCGAAGGACCCGCCCCCCGCGGCGCCGACCGGGAGCTGACGGCGCGGCGCCGAGCGCCCGAGGTGACGCGCCGGGGCGCCGGCGGGGTGACCGGCCACCGGTCCTCGGGCAGAACCTTTCCGCTGCCGATCCGTTTCACGGGGGAGCCGGCCGAGCCGCCGGCTCGACCGGAGGAAGAGATGAGGATGACCCGCCCGCTCGCCCTGCTCCTGGCCGCGACCGTCCTGCCGTCGCTGGCTCACTCCGCCCCACGCCTGCTGACCCAGACCGTGCCGGCCGCCGGCCTGACCCGCGTCACGGTCAGTGCGGGCGTCGGCGAGGTGGAGGTGCGGGCCGCGAGCGGGGACGAGGTCCGGGCCGAGGTCGTGCTCGAGCCGCGGCGCGGCGGCCTGTTCTCCTCGATCCGCGCGGCCGAGCGGGAGGTCCAGGAGGCCGTGCTGACCGTCTCGGCCGCGGACGGCGAGCTCACCCTCGAGGTCTCGACCGACTCCGGCGACCGGCGCTTCGAGGAGCGCTGGACGCTGACCCTGCCGGCGAGCCTCGCCCTCGAGCTCCGCGTCGGCGTCGGCAACGTCCGCCTGGACGGGCTCGCCGGCGGCGTCACGCTCGAGAGCGGGGTCGGCAACGCCCTGCTCGAGGTGGGGGGCGGCGACCTCGAGGTCGAGCTGGGGGTCGGCGACCTCACCCTGGTCGGGCCGGCCGCGGCCTATGGCCCGGTGACCTGCTCGTCCGGCGTCGGCGAGACGCGGCTGCGGGTCCACGGCCAGCGGGTCGAGGGCGGTGGGTTCCTCGGCGGCTCGAGCTCCTGGACCGGCCAGGGCCCCAGCCGGCTCGAGGCCGAGGTCGGCGTCGGCAACGCCGTCGTCACCCTCGACTGACGCCTGCAGGCGGTGGAGCTGACCGCTCCTGACGGCCGACAGCCGAGCGCCGGCCGCTGTCAGCCCTGCCCGGCCTCCGCCTGCCGCGCCCAGCGCGCCCCGAGGCGGGCGAGGAAGAAGCAGAGCACGGCCAGGAGGACGTACATGAGCAGGCCGAGCCCCTGGCCGACGAAGCCCTCGAACCACGGCGCCGAGCGCTCGCTGAGCACGGCCGAGGCGCCGCTCCCCTCGAGGTTGAAGCGGATGCCGAGGCTCAGGAAGCGGATCGGCGCGCCGATGGCGGGCAGGCGCAGCACCGCGGTGACGATGCCGAAGATGGCCGCGCCCGCCATCAGGCCCGAGGCGATCAGGGTGCCCTGGTCCTCGCGCGCCTTCCGCTCCTCCTCGCTGCCGCCGGTCCGGCCGACCACCCAGGCGACCGCCGCGCCGGCCAGCACCGCCATGTTGATCGAGATCGGCAGGTACATGCCGAGGGCGAAGGCGAGCATCGGCATGCCGCTCATGTAGAGCATGATCGCCACCACCCCGCCGAGGCCGTAGGCGAGCCACGGCTGGCTGGCCGGGTCGGCCATCAGGCCCCGCGACACCGCCGCCAGCATGTTGGCCTGCGGCGCCGGCAGGACGCGGGTGTTGGACACCATCTCGCCGGTCGAGGGGTCGGCCACCAGGAAGTGGTAGGCGCTGTCCATGAGCGGGATGATGAAGGCCACCACCAGCGCCGACAGCACGATACCGAGGAACTTCCACCGCTCCTGGTTGCGCGGCGTCGAGCCCAGCCAGTAGCCGATCTTGAAGTCGGTGATGAGGGCGCCCGAGGTCGACAGCGCGGTGCACACCGCGGTGCCGATGATGAGGGCGATGATCATGCCGGCCGTGCCCTTGAGCCCGACCAGGATCATGCAGCCGATGGCCAGGGCGACCGTGATCAGGGTCATGCCCGACACCGGGTTGGTGCCGACGATGGCGATCGCCTGGGCCGCGACCGGGGTGAAGAGGAACGACAGCAGGAAGCCGACCACCATCCCGACCACGCCGAACAGCAGGCTCGAGCCGAGGCCGTAGCCGGCGACGCCGCCTGAGCCCGGGGTGATCAGGGCGACGACGAAGAACAGCAGCCCCATGGCCAGGGCCGACAGGGCCTGGATGGCCAGCACGTTGCGCGGCTCCATGTCGAGCTGGGTCCGCTCGGCGCGCTCGCTCGCGGCGTGGGTTCGGGACAGGCCCTTGAAACCGAGGGTCACCGACGAGGCGACGATCTTGCCCATCCTGAGGATGCCGATCAGGCCGGAGATGGCGATGGCGCCGATGCCGATCGGCCGGACGAAGGTGGCGAAGATCTGGGTCGAGCTCATCGCCGCGACGTCGTGGACGGCGCTGCCGATGGCCAGGTCGCCGACGCCCTTGCCGATGTAGAACACCAGCGGCACCATGACCAGCCGCGCCAGGACGCTGCCGGCGGCGATGATCGAGGCGTAGCGGATGCCGATGATGTAGCCGAGGCCGAACAGGGCGGCGATGGCGGACAGCTCCACCTCGAAGCGGATGCCCTCCCCCGCGCCGCCGAGCAGGGCGATGCTCGACAGGTTCGAGTTCCACAGGTGCAGGGCCTCGACCGAGAAGTCGAACAGGGCGCCGAGGCCGAAGGCGAGCAGCAGGATCTTGCCGGCGCCGCCGCCCGAGCTCTCCCCGGTGACCAGGATGTTGTTGATCGCGGTCGCCTCGGGGAACGGCAGCTCGCCGTGCAGGTCCTTCACGAAGTACTTGCGCAGCGGGATGATCAGCGCCACGCCGAGGAAGCCGCCGACGGCGCAGGCGGCGAAGATCTGCCACCAGGTCGGGTGGAGCTGGTTGATGTAGAGGGCGGGGATGACGAAGGTCGCCCCGGCCGCCACCACCCCGGCCGCCTGGCCGACGCTCTGCACCATGACGTTCTCGAGGATGGTGCTCTGGATCCTGCGCAGCTTGCCGAAGAAGATGGCCAGGATGGCGATCGGGATCGACGCCTCGATGGCGTTGCCGGCCCGCAGCGACATGTAGGAGCAGGCGGCGGTGAAGACCACCACCAGCCCCAGGCCGGTCAGGATCGACCAGCGGGTGACCTCCGGCCGCAGGTCCGAGGCCGGGACGACCGGGCGGTACTCCTCGCCCGGCTCGAGCTTGCGGTAGGCGTTGGCGGGCAGCAGCTTGGATGGGGCGGACGTCGGCTCGTGCATGGCGCCTCCAGGGTGCCTCACGGGGCGCCGCCACGCTAGCACGGGCCGGGGGGAGCTTCAACCGTGGCCGAGGCGGGCGGGGGCGCGGGCAGCTCTCAGCTGTCAGCGATCAGCGGTCAGCTCCCCCGCCCGCCCCGCAGCGCTTCCCGACCCGCCCTCGAGGGGCTGGCCACCCTGCGTGCCGAGCTCCGCCGCGAGCGCCCCGAGCAGCTCGTCGACCTCGGCGAAGCGGCGCGGCAGGGCGGCGCGGGTCCCGGGCGGCGGCTCCAGTGCCCAGCCCCGCCACCACCACACCGGCACCCCGGCCTTGAGGGCCAGCGCCACCTCGGACAGGGTGCCGGGTCCGCCGCCGATGGCCAGGCAGAGGCGGCCGGAGAGGACGTTGAAGGCGTTGCGGGCCATGCCGGCGCCGGTGTAGACCGGCACCAGGACCCAGGGGTTGGGGTAGCCGGGCTGCGGCCCGGCGCCGGGCAGGACGCCGACCGTCAGGCCCCCGGCCTCGGCCGCCCCGCGGCAGGCCGCCGCCATCACCCCCGGGCCGCCGCCGGTGAGGACGACCCAGCCGGCGCGCGCAGCCAGGGCGCCGACCCGCCGGGCGACCCCCTCCTGCTCGGCCGTGGCGGCGGCGGGACCGAGCACCGCCAGGACCGCGCGACCGTGGAGCTCCGGCACGCCGACCACCGCACCTCCCCGCATCGAAAAAGCCCGGACCTGGCGGTCCGGGCTGGTCTCACTCGTCGTCGCCCGAGGCTACTCGAGCACCACCAGCGTGACGCGGCGGTTCTGCGCCCGGCCCGCGGCGGTGTTGTTGTCGGCGATCGGCTTGAACTCGCCGTAGGAGATCACGTTCATCCGGTGCAGCGGCAGGCCCTGGTCGCGGCCGAGGTACTGGAACACCTGGTTCGCCCGGCGGTAGCCGAGGTCGAGGTTGTACTTGTCGCTGCCCTGGGAGTCGGTGTGGCCCTGGATCTCGATGTAGACACCCTTGTTGTCGGCCTTCACCTTGGCGGCGAAGGCGTCGAGGGCGGCCTTGGCCTCGGCCGAGAGCTCGGCCTTGCTGACGCCGAACTTGACCTGGTCGTCGCTGAGCGTGACCTCGTACAGGATCTTGCCCTTGGCCAGCTGACCGGCCTCCTGGGCCCGCCGCAGCGCCTCGTTGGCGGTCTCCGACAGCTTGGTGATCTCACCCTGCAGCCGTGCGTCCTCCTGGTGGAGCTTGCTGATCTCCGCCTGGCTGGCCTCCACCTGGGTCTGCACCTCGGCCACCTTGGTGGTCGTGCGCTGCTCCGACTCCGACACCTTCTGGTCGACGTACTTGGTCGTGGCGCACCCGGTGAGGGCCAGACCAGCCGTCAGCAGGAGGGCCAGGGTCGCGACACTGTTCTTCCGCATTCTCCACCTCCTCCGTCTTTCTCGTTCTTTGCGATCAGCGATCCGATCTCATCGATGCTCTGCCGGGCACCGCGGCAGTGACTATAGCACACCCGAAACGGCCGGCGTTCCCCCACGGCCCCCCCGGGCCGGACCGTCTCGACCCCCGCTCTCAGAACGCCAGACAGAGGGGGTCGGCAGCGGCGACCTCGGCCGCGCAGGCAACCACGCCGTCCTCGAGCCGGACCAGCACCGGCGTCTTGAAGAACCAGTCGCAGCCGGCCGGCAGCTCGGCCCGGCGGCAGGCGGTGCAGGGCATCGGCTGCACCCCCTCGGTCGGGAAACCGCCCCGCTCCGGCACCGCCACCGCCAGGGTCGGCGCCGGCAGCTCGTCGGCGAAGTAGGCCTCCAGCAGGTCGTGGCAGTGGTGGCAGTCCTTGCGGTAGAAGAACACGTACTGCCGGCCCGACGCGAGGTCCGTCGGGCTGCCGACGACGTACCGGGCGATCTCCAGCTCGCCCCACCTCGCCCCCTCCCACGCCTGGTAGTCGGGCAGGAAGTAGCCGGTGGCCGGCAGCTTCGTCGCCAGGCCCGCGGACGCGGGCGCCGGGCCCGCCAGCCCGAAGGAGAGCGCGACCGCGAGCAACGACCACGCCCCTGCCGCGAGGGCCCGGCCGAGGGGCAGCGGCCCACGACACTCGAGCGAAGGCGCCTTGCCGCCCAGCCACCACACCCCGACCAGCAGGCCGAGGTCCATGGCCAGGGTCACCCACGGCGGCACCTGGACCGCGCCGAAGCAGCCGCAGCTGGCGGCGCCCAGGGTCAGATCGCCGATCAGGACCGGCACGAACGCCAGCAGCATCGCCAGGGCCACGGGCCGCGCCAGCCGCGGCAGCAACCAGACCACCCCCACCACCACCAGCTCGACGGCGATGCTGTAGCGCAGCACGAAGGCCAGGTCGAGGCCGAGCGCCCCGAGCCACCTGACCAGCGCGGCCGGCAGGTTGGCCGGGCTCATGTCGACCAGCTTGAGGATGGCCCCGGTCAGCAGCCAGAGCGGGAACACCACCCGCGTCACGATGACACCCGCTGCCGCCAACGCGGCGCTCGGGGCCGCTGAGGTCCTCGCCTCCTCGGCCGCGGCCACCGCCGGCCCAGGGGTCCGCTCGCCGATCTCAAGCTCCGCCATCACCACCCCGCAGCGTGCCCTAGCACGCCCCGTGCCAGGCTCACGACGACCGCCCGAGCAGGGTCCACACCTCGCGCTCCACCTGTGCCGCCAGCTCCTCGGTGCGGCGGAGAGCCGCCTCGGCGCGGCACCGCATCGCCTCCGCCTCCGGCACGTCGCGCAGGTCCTTGAGGTTGATCAACACGTTCATCACCGCGCCGGTCGCCGCCGCCCGCACCATGGCGGCGCCGACGCCCGCGTCGGAGGCCGACGCCTTCATGCCGACCGCCCGCGCCCGGCCGCACAGCTCGGCGACCTCGACGCACGCCTCGGCCACCTCGAGGGGCACCCGCGCCGCCCCCAGCGTCGCCGCCAGCAGGGCCGCCTCGCGCTCGGCCTCGGGCGCGCGCGAGGCCTCCATCAGGCGCTGGAAGGACCAGGTGTCCTCGTCGATGGCGTCGAGCAGCCGCTGCTTCAGCTCCTGGCCGCGCACGGCGATGGCCTCGAGCTCGGGGCGGACGGCGCCGAAGGCCTTCTTGGGGTGGGGCAGGTTCGCCACCATCGCCGCCAGCGCGGCGGCCAGGGCGCCCGCCAGCGCCGCCACCGAGCCGCCGCCGGGGGCGGTCGAGTCGCGCGAGGTCTCGTCGGCGAACTCCTGCATGGTCATGGAGGCCAGCGGCCGTTCCGGGGCGAGGATGTACTCGACCACCTTCTCCCCGGGCTCGAAGCGCGCCACCTCGTTGAGGCCCAGGGTCCGCACCGCGGTGTGCACCAGGTCCCGCTCCGGCACGCCGGGGCTGCGGCCCATCCGCTCCAGGTAGTGGCGGCCGGCGTCGAGGATCGAGCGGCGCGGCACCAGGCCGACCAGCTCCGAGCCGGTGACCCGCAGGCCGCGGCCGGCGGCGCTCTCGACGCAGGCGTCGAAGGCGGCGTGGAGGGGGGTGACGTCGAGGTCGACCAGGTTCATCGACACCTGGGCGCAGCCGTACTCCGGGATGTACCAGCCGATGCCCCGCACCGCCCTGAGCATCCCGGGCTGGCCCTCGCCCTCGCCGTCCTCGCCGCCGCGCCCCTTCTCGCGCACGTCGAACGCCACCCGGTTGGCCCACCTCTTGTCGGTGGTGTTGAGGTCGACGTTGTAGGCAACCAGGAACTTGCGCGCACCGACCACGACCGCGCCGAACGACGGGACGAAGGTCGCCGGGCCGAAGTCGGGGGCGAAGCCGGGGTCGCGCAGCTTCTCCGGCAGCGCCTCGTACTCCCCCTGGCGGATGTCGGCCAGCGACCGCCGCTCCGGCCGGCTGGCGGCGAACTCGTACAGGTACACCGGCACGCCCAGCTCGTCGCCGAGGCGGCGGCCCAGCCGCCGCGCCAGCTCGACGCAGTCGTCCATGGTCACGCCCGAGACCGGCACGAACGGCACCACGTCGGTCGCCCCCATCCGCGGGTGGGCCCCCCGGTGCTGGCGCATGTCGAGGAGCTCCATCGACTTCTTGACCAGCTCGAAGGCCCCCTCGAGGACCGCCTCCGGCTCGCCGACGAAGGTGATCACGGTGCGGTTGGTCTCGGCGCCGGGGTCGACGTCGAGCAGCCGCACGCCGGGCACCGCCGCGGCGGCGTTGGCGACCGCGTTGAAGACCTCGGGGCGACGCCCCTCGGAGATGTTCGGCACGCACTCGACGACCTTCATGTCCACCTCCGGCCGGGCATGCTAGCGGTCCGCCTCGGTCTCGGCAACCCTCCTCCCGTACCCGTACCCGTACCCGATCGGGCGGGTGGGTTTGGTCCGAGGGCCTGGCGTTCCCCACCAACGAGCTGGAGTGGGTCGGCCTGGTGCGGACGGAAGGCGAGACATCGGCTACGGGTACGGGCACGAGGAGAGCAGGAACCCCGGCAGGCCTCACCCGCGCTCGGCCCGCACCGCCTCGAGGTCGTGGCGCACCATCATCCGCACCAGGTCGCGGAAACCGACCCTGGGCTGCCAGCCGAGGGCCGTGCGCACCAGGGTGGGGTCAGCCAGCAGCGAGTCGACCTCGGCCGGGCGGAAGTACCGCGGGCTCACCACCACCCGCGGCACGCCGCTCGCCCGGTCGCGACCGACCTCGTCGACCCCCTCGCCGCTCCAGGAGAGCTCCACCCCGACCTCGGCGAAGGCCGCCTCGGCCAGCTCCCGCACCGAGTGGGCCTCGCCCGTGCCGACCACGTAGTCACGCGGCTCGTCGGCCTGCAGCATCAGCCACATCGCCTCGACGAAGTCGCCCGCGAAGCCCCAGTCGCGCAGGGCGTCGAGGTTGCCGAGCGCGACCTGGTCGCGGCGGCCGGCGGCGATCTCGGCCACCGCCCGGGTGACCTTGCGGGTGACGAAGTTCTCGCCCCGGCGGGGCGACTCGTGGTTGAAGAGGATGCCGTTGACCGCGTACATGCCGTAGGCCTCGCGGTAGTTGACCGTCGCCCAGAAGGCGTAGAGCTTGGCCACGGCGTAGGGCGAGCGGGGGTGGAACGGGGTGCGCTCGCTCTGCGGCACCTCCACCACCTTGCCGAACAGCTCCGACGACGACGCCTGGTAGAAGCGGGCGGCCGGCACCACCTGCCGCACCGCCTCGAGCAGGCGGATCGCCCCCAGGCCGGTCACCTCGCCGGTGTAGGTCGGCATCTCGAAGGAGATGGCGACGTGCGACTGGGCGGCCAGGTTGTAAACCTCGTCGGGCTGCGCCTGCCGCAGCACGGTGGTCATCGACTCGGCGTCGCCGAGGTCGCCGTAGTGGAGGGTGAACCGCTCCCGCGTCGCCGCGGCCGAGCGCAGGTGGTCGATGCGCTGGCGGTTGAAGGTCGACGCCCGCCGCACCAGCCCGTGCACCTCGTAGCCCTTGTCCAGCAGCAGCTCGGCCAGGTACGAGCCGTCCTGGCCGGTGACCCCGGTGATGAGCGCCTTCTTCGTCATGGGCGGGAGTGTAGCAGGGCGAACGGCGGGCTCGCACGCCGATCACAGGCCGAGATACCGCCCTCCGTCGTCGCCGAGCTCGAGCCGCTGGAGCGCGGCGTGAAGGTCGACGGACCGTCGACCGATGGGCCCATCGGACACCAGGCCCGATCGTGCGGCGGCCTCGAGCAGCCGCCTGCGCCACTCGGCAACGCGCTCGGCAGGCCAGTATCGCGGCTCCGTGGAGAGGACCGACTCCACCAGCCTCATCTCCGTCTCGGGCGAAGTCCTCAGCACGAGCGGTGCATCGGTGCCGATCGCCACGTCGTTGCTCACCGCCGAGCCAACGGGATCAGTCAAGCGCAGAATCGGGTGGTCGGCGAGCGACGTGAACCACCCGCCAGCGCGGAGGAGGTTGGCCGACGGTGAGAACTCGAGCGCCACCCCGCTCTCGCTCGCAGCCGCCAGCACCGCACGTCGGGCTTCGTCGAAGCGCTCCCAGTAGAAGTCGTCGATTTCCACCTTCGCCGTGTCGCACGGGTACCCGTCCGCCCACCTCAACGAAGGGCAGAAGAGCAGCGCCTCCAGGAGCATCAGGTGACGGGCGGAACCGGGCCCGGCGGCAGCGCACGGGCTGCTCGTGGCCGGCCGCTCTGGCAGTCGCCACCTCCCCCCGCCCATCGGCCTGCTCCCTGCCGTGTCGGCAAGGAAGCCGACCGAGCGCAGAGCCTCCGGGTCGAGACGAGCACGGTACGCGTCGGCCCAGAGCTCGATTCCGGCCGCACCCATGACCGAACGCAGCACGTCCCCGTGCCGGACGCACCGCGCTGCGCGACGCCCGAGCGCGGTCGCAGCCTCGCTGAACCGACCGGCGAGGCTCTCCCGCATCGGCGACCGCGAGGGGCACCCGATCCACTCCCACGCGAGCTGGTCGAGGTAGTCCAGCAGCGGCATGTCCAGCCGGCCGCACCCCTCCCGCTCCACGGCGGCCAGGCCGAGGGCGAGTGGCTGGCAGAGGCGGTCGCGGCGGCCCAGCTCCAGGCCCGCCATCGCCTCGGCGACGAGCCGGAGCCCCGCGAGTGGGTGGCGCGTGCGCTCGCCCACGTGAACCAGGAATGGCAGGTCCGGCACGACCGAGCGGACCGCACGCATCTGCTGGGCCACCAGCCACACCGGGAGACCGCTCGCGGTGCTGGGATCGGCCAGGTCGAACCCCCGCACGAGCTGCCGCACCTGCGGCACCCGCACGAGAATCTCGACGACCGCCTCGACGGCGTCGACCCAGCGACTCAACGCGTGGCTGCACCGCGGCGGCAGCGGGCAGGTCCCCTCATGGTCCCGCTCCTGGCCGGAGCGGCGGAAGTGAACGACGAGCCCCACCCGCGGCGCGTGCTCCCCCTGGGAGTTGTCGCCCTGCTGGGCCTCCAGGCAGACTCGGAGACGCCTCCTCGTCGCCTCGGTGATGCGGCGCCGCTGCTCCCTCGGCTCTCCTTCGGCGGCGGTCGGCTGGATTCGCACGCACGCGCCGGGCACCGCGCGGTCGATCTCCGCACGCAGCACATCCCGGTCGAGGGCGTCCGCTCGCCCGGGCAGGTCGAGCGGATGGCCGGCAAAGTCCCTGTCCGCGGACACGAACCTCTGGTACAGGAGATTGCGGCAGCGCACGAGCTGCCAGAAGTGGAGCGAGAAGACGCCACCGTCGTCAACCGCACCCGACCGACGGCCTCGGAGCACGCGGAGCCCCTGTCGCAGCAGGCGATCGTCGAGCGAGGCGGCGCCGCAGGTGCCGCCGGGACCTTCGAACCAGGCCTCGAGCCGGTAGAGGTCCTCCAGTATCGCCGTCCACCCGCCATCCTGCGCGCCACCGGAGCCCGGCCACCCCCGGCCCGACCCGGCGAGCAGCGGCAGCCGGGCGGCGCGGTCCCACCACCACGCCTCCTCCAGCGCGCCGCGGCAGCCCAGGAAGGCGGGGCCGCCCTGGTCCAGCACGTGCGCGACGAAGGCGCGGTACGAGCTGGTCCGGTCGTTGTGCCGCAAGAACTCAGCCAGCAACAGGCGGACCACCGCGGCGCGGGCCAGCCATGGTCTCAGGGCCAGCTCGAAGCCACTGCCCACGGGTAACCGGTAGAGAGGCAGATCGGCGGTCAGGCTGTCGGCGCGCAGCGCATGCTCGGCCAACACCGCGAAGCCGCCTCCGGTCCCAAAGTGGCGGTGGAGGTCCAGCGCGGGCGGCTCGGTCTCGCCCGAGCCACTCCTGCCGTCGGCGTGGCCCGGCATGGACGGCGCTGGAGGCATGGGCGGGCACTGGTCGGCATTCCCCCCGCAGACCTCCAGAGCTGCCCCCAAGAGCTCGGGGTCCACCCAGGACGTCAGGTCCAGCCAGCTCTGCCACTGGGGCTCCAGCTGCCCGCTCTCGGAACGGGGAGCGAACCGACCCCGGGAATCGACAGGGGCAGCCCTGGCCACCCGGACCAGGACGTCGGCGAGCGGCAACTCACGCCCCTGGACGTACACCTCCGGGTACCTGGAGCGGAATGCGTCCTGCAGCTCGGCCGGCAGCTCCATCGACGGCCCGACGGCGACGACACACCGGAGGACGGGTTCGATCCCGGCGAACGGGTACACGAGCGCCTCGATCTCCACCCCGGTCGACGGAGCCTGTGAGCGCGAAGCAGACCGCGCCCGCGTGGGCGCTCTGCCCGAGCTGTGAATCCTGCGGCCGCGGCTCACGGCGTTGAGCGCGAACTCGATCTCGCGAGGCCAGGGGGCGGGGCCCTCCTGTCCCGGCTCGGCGATCTCCTCCACGCCTCGGCGCGGGTCATACCTCCAGTAGCGCTCCTGCCCCTTGAGCGCGGCGTTGCGTCTCAAGCTCCCGAGCTGCACGCGCCACGTGCGGGGGTCCCTGCGGCCGTGCTCCTGGCACCACCACAGCAGGGCGATCTCCGTCCCTTGCCCGGTATCGACTGGGACACGTTGCAGCAGCGGGAACAGGTCGAGGCCCGCTCCGCTCTCCGGGTCGACGAGAAGCACTCGCGCTGGCGGCACCTCGCAGCCGGCCGCGAGGTCCAGCTCCTCGACCTCCTCCCCCAGTCCGAGGCGCCGCCACCGGATGCGCCGATGCGGTCCGCTCTCTGACCATGCGGGTTCGGAGCTCGTGACCTCACCGAGCTCGCGGCGTCCGAGAAACGCCACCCCCCGCAGGAGGCGGAGCAGGGGACCTCTCAGCTCCTGCCTCTCGGCCTCCGCTTCGCCCTCGTCTGCGTACCACTTCCCGTGGCAACGGGCGTTGCGCAGCTCGGTGATCCTCGCGACGACCTGCTTCCACGACGGGTCCCCGAGCAGCCGGGTGAGCTCGCCGAGAACCAGGTCGCCGCCCCTGGACAGCGGCTGGCGCGCCCCCTCGTCCGGCAGGTCGTCGAGGGCGGCGACGTCCCCGCAGACGCCCTCGATCGCGTCGAGGAAGGTCCAGTTGCCCCCACCATCACCGAACTTCTGCAGCCACTTCCCGAGGCGCGTCGTGGCTTGCTCCCCTTTCCCCTTGAGGTGACAGCAGGCCTCGGCCAGGGCCACAACGAGCAGAAAGCGCAGGCCCGCCTCCTGCAGAGCGAAGCTCCACACGCACCAGTCCTCGGGCCTGTCGCTCGCCCAGACCCGGTCCGCCATGGTCGCGAAGGGCGGCGGCAGATGGTCCACGGTCCACCACCACAGGGGGACCGCCTCCGCAGCCTGGTCCCTGTAGACGCTCGCCACCTTGCGCTCGAAGGCCAGCCGGTTCACGGGGCGCTCCGCCTCCTCGCCGACCGCGTCAGCTCGTCGGCCCCGGGTCGGGTTGCCCCTGCGCGCCGACCGGTCCGGTGCGGCTCCCGCTCGCGCGCCCGAGACCCGCGCCGCGCTTCGTCGTCTCGCCGATGAGGGTCGCCAGGCGAGCGATCATGGCCGCCGGAACGCCCGCCTCGAGAAGCTGGGCCTGAAGCACGGGGGTCACCTCACCCGCCTTCAACGCGTCCATCAGGATCTCCTGGGGGACGCCCGCGGTCAGCAGGGCGCGCATCAGCTTGGTCAGCTCGTCCTGAGTGGCGGTCTCTCGCATGGCCAGCTGCTCGGCCTGGCGCCGCAGGTCCCCGGCACGGTGTGGGTCGCCCATGGCGGCCAACAGTCCGCACGTCTCTCGGACCCAGGGCTGGCCGAGGCTGAGACGGATCCTCTCGGCGAGCATTTGCCGGGCGCTCCCCGCGTGGTCGCGGCGGTCGCCGACCTCCCTGGCCGCTCGCAGCGTCGCCTCCCAGGTGCCGAGAACCCAGTCGGCCAGCCAGCGGGTGCTGCACAGAGAGTCGGCCATCCAAGGGAACAGCCCCGTGAACCAGCGGGCGTAGTCGCGGTCGCGTCGATTCCCGCTCGGCCCGGACCCGCGCAGGAACAGCTCCCTGGCCGTCGCGGCGAGCGGCGCCGCGAGCTCCTCGCGGCGCCGAGTCCACAGCGCGGAGAGACTGCCCGCCTGCCTGACCTCGTCCATGCCGAACGGCAGCGGCGGCAGGCTCCTGGTGGCCGCCACCGCGAGGACGCCGGCCACATGGGCGAGGGCCGCGGCCTCGAGGTGGAGCGCGTCGTCGTCGTCCCCGACCTCCCCGAACGCCCGCAGCAGGTCCACCACGCGGTTCCAGTGAGTGCCGTAGAGCAGGACGTCGATCACGCAGTCCCAGTCCGGGATGACCCAGAACTGGCAGTCGGTCTCGCTCTTCTCGAACTCCACGACGGTGTAGTGGATCCAGCTGATGCCTCCCAGTCGCCGCAGCTTGCCGAAAGTCCCCCGCTCGAGGTCGAAGCCGCCCTCGTCCATTTCCGTGGCGAGGGCGACCAATGCCTGCGCTTGGAAGCTGGGGGCCTCGTCCGAGGTCACCTCGTCAGCCGGAGCGTTGTCCTTGCGGGCCGGGCGGTCGCTGGTGGCGTAGCCGATGCCGTTCCTCAGGAAGCACCGCAGCTGCATGGTGGCGTCGGTCCGCCAGTGCAGACGGCGCGAGCGGCCGACCGCGTGGAAGTCCTTGAAGGTCCGGAAGTCGGTGTCCACGACCCACTCGCCGGCGTCCCGGTACCAGATGAGCACGCTGCGCACGGTGTCCTGTTCGGCCAGCGGCAGGCAGGCGACGAGGTGGTCCAGCCAGAGCTGGCGCAGGAAGCCGCCGCTGGTCCGCACCCCACCGTTGCCGCCGCTTCCCAGGCCAATCCGCAACATGCCGTGGAGCTGGACCAGGTCGCGCGGCACGTCCGGGAGCGCGTCCGCGTACTGGGACGGCACCACCTTCGGCTTGTCCTCTCCGGTTTCGCCAAAGGCCCAGCTGAAGTCGAAGTAGTCGCCGACGAGATTGGGCCGCCTGGGCTCGTGCGCAGGCCGGGCCACCTCGTACCGGTTCAGGAGGTCGAGGATCGACAGGTTCTGATCGAGGGGCGTGAACAGGAGCCGGTCGACGGCATCCAGCTTGGGCAAGGTCACGCGCAGGTGGCGGGGCAGGTACTTGGTGAGCTGGCTCTCGACGTGCGCGTCACGGAAGCGGGCGAGCGACGCGTCGGACGACGCCTCGCGGGCGACGACCGCGCCAGGCGTTGTCTGGAAGGCGGCGCGAAGCGCGAAGTGCAGGGTGTCAACATCGCCGGCGATGATCGCGACGACGCGCGGGTGGCAGACGACGAACCGCAGGCTCTGCAGGATCTCCGTGACGCGGTTGGGGACCATGTCCGCGTCGTCGACCGGGATGACGAGGAGGGGGAACCAGCCGCCCCCGGCAGCCGAGCCGACTCTCAGCGAGGTCGCCGCGGCGAGCAGGCGGTCCAGGAACTGGGCCAGTTCGTCGGCGAGGGTGAGACCGTCGAAGCTGAGCCGGGCCATCTCGGTCTCGAACTCGAAGCGGTCGGCCGTGCCCCGGGCGAGCGAGTCCCGGAACCGTCCGCGCACTGCGCCCACCTGGCGCTGCAACCGCCCGTACGCGGCGACCAGGCCTTCGCCCGCCTCGATGGCCGGGCCCAGGCTCTCGGCCTGCTGGGCTCTCATGCGGTCGTCACACCACGCGACGTGGCAACGGAGCCCCGACACCAGCCAGCCGAGGAACGTGTCGTCGTCGGTGAAGCGCTCGGGCTGGATGGGCGGCAGCAGCAGGTCGGTCCTCGCGAGCTCCCGCAGGATCATGCTCAGCACTGTGGTCTTGCCGCTGCCGCGCCGACCGAGCACGGCGATGGTGTGATAGGCGGATTCGATCATCCCCACACCGTACGGCGGAGCCTCTGACAGGGTCGCATCCCCACGCGGGTCGCTCGCAGCACCTGCGGCGGCCCTGGCCGAGGCGCGGATGTCGTCGATTGCCACCCGGACTCTCGCCAGCGGATCCACGAGCAGGTCCGGAACGGAAGGGCGCTCGTCGGTACTCATCTGGATCCTCCACGCCCGAGACGGTGCGGACTGCGGGATTCTACCCCGGGACACTCACGAGGACCACGCTGCGGAGGGTGAGGCTGGCAGGAGCGCCTCTCGGATGCTCGAGCCGCGGAGACGCCGGCGGCGAGGTCGGCCATGGGTTCTGGCCGGTGGGAGGGTCCGCCAGCCACGCCTGGCCGGGCGCTGGAGCACCCTTGCGCGGGTGCGGCGACTCTCGAGCGCGTCAGCCAGACCTGCGCGCCATCACTCGGTCGTCGACCGGGCGATGTGACCCGGCTCAACGGTCGATCGAGTGGTCTGGAGTGTCGAGGTCCGCAACCGGTGGCGGCTGGTCTCGGAGACGCCCGGGCCGGACCGGGTCAGTAGAGCAGGAGCTCCCGCCGCCGCTCGGCGAAGCCGTCGAGACCGTCCTCGCAGTGCCTGACCAGCTGCTGTCGCGAGCACCCCGCGCTCAGGCTCTGCCGGACCGCGCTGGTGCCGGTGATGATGTCGAACGGCAGCTTCTCGAGCTCGTACTCGTACGGCGGCGGCCGCCAGGCGAACGAGTCCGGGCTCTCCTCGACCACCTGCGCCAGGACGGTCAGCGCCGTCAGGTAGGGCCTGAAGCTCGCGCGGTCGGTGACGTTGACCTTGACCCCGCCGCAGACCTGGCCGCCGAACTTGTTGACCGTCGGCTTGAAGCAGTACGGCTGCAGCACGACCCCCGGCAGGCGCTCCCCCGCCAGCCGCCTGGCCAGGGGGTACGGGTCGAGGAACGGGGCCCCGACCAGCTCGAAGGGCTTGGTCGTCCCGCGCCCCTCGGAGAGGTTGGTCCCCTCCAGCACGACCATGCCCGCGTAGGCGACCGCCGAGGCGAGGGTCGGCAGGCCGGTGGAGGGGTACGGCCAGGGGAGCCCGGTCTGGTCGAAGTACATCCCCCGCTCCCAGCCGCGCATCCGCACCACCTCGAGGTCGCAGCCGATCCCGGCCTCCCGGTTGAACAGGAGCGCCAGCTCGCCGACCGTCATGCCGTGCCGCATGGGGATCGGGTGCATCCCCACGAAGGACTCGAAACCGGGGACGGGGAGCCCCCCCTCCATCGTCAGGCCGTCGAGCGGGTTGGGGCGGTCCAGCACCACCAACCCGACGCCCGCCTCGCGGCACGCCTGCATCGCCAGGTACATGGTCCAGACGTAGGTGTAGACCCGGGTGCCGACGTCCTGGATGTCGAACAGGAGGACGTCGACGTCGGCGAGACTGGCCGGCGAGGGCCGCCGCGACTCGCCATAGAGGCTGTAGACCCGGAGCCCCGTCTCGCGGTCGACGGCGTCGGCCGTCTCGTCCATGTTGTCCCACTGGGAGAAGAAGTAGCCGTGCTGGGGCGAGAGCAGGGTCGTGAGCCGGAAGCGCGGGTCGTGGAACAGGAGGTCCTTCGCCGACTCGAACCGCGAGTCCGTCGACGCCTGGTTGCAGACCAACCCCAGCCGCCGCCCGGCGATCGCGGGCAGGCCCTCCTCCAGCAGGACCTCCAGTCCGGTCTTCACCATCGCCGCTCCCGAGACCTCGCCCCCGAGCACGCCGCCCGGTCGGCCCGAGGGCGCTCGCGCCGCCGCCAGTATAGCCCGCCGCCGGGACCCGGGGCGTCGCCGCGACGGCGGCCGCCCCCTACCGCTCGGCGCGGTAGTTGGGCGCCTCCTTGGTCACCACCACGTCGTGGGCGTGCGACTCGCGCAGGCCGGCGGTGGTGACGCGGACGAAGCGCGCCTTGGCGTGCAGCTCGGCCACCGAGGCGCAGCCGGCCAGGCCCATGCCGGCGCGCAGACCGCCGACGAGCTGGGTCAGCTGGTCGGCGAGGGGGCCCTTGTAGGGGACCATGCCCTCGATGCCCTCCGGCACCAGCTTGGCGAGGTCCCCGGAGTCCTGGAAGTAGCGGTCGCGCGAGCCGTGCGCCTCGCGCATCGCCCCCAGCGAGCCCATCCCCCGGTAGGCCTTGAACGTCCGCCCCTGGTAGAGGATCTGCTCGCCCGGCGACTCGTCGACGCCGGCGAAGAGCGAGCCGACCATGACCACGTCGGCGCCCGCGGCCAGCGCCTTGGTGATGTCGCCCGAGTAGCGGATGCCACCGTCGGCGATCACCGGCACGCCCCGCGCGTGCGCCACCCGCGCGCACTCCTGGATGGCCGTGATCTGCGGCATGCCGGCGCCGGTGACCACCCGCGTGGTGCAGATCGAGCCCGGGCCGATGCCGACCTTGACCGCGTCCACGCCCAGGTCGACGAGCTCCCGGGCGGCCTCGGCGGTGGCGATGTTGCCGACCACCAGCGGCACGGACGGGAACCGCTCCTTGACCAGCCGCGCCGCGTCCATGACCCCGCGCGAGTGGGCGTGGGAGCTGTCCAGGCAGAGCAGGTCGACGTGCCGCTCGACCAGGGCCGCGCAGCGCTCGAGCAGGTCGGAGCCGACCCCGACCGCGGCCGCCACCCGCAGCCGGCCGAGCCGGTCCTTGCAGGCGTTGGGGTACTCCTGGGCCTTCTTGATGTCCTTGACCGTGATCAGGCCCTTGAGGTTGCCGTCCTCGTCCACCACCAGCAGCTTCTCGATGCGGTGGCGGTGGAGCAGGGCCTTGGCCTCCTCCAGGGTGGTGCCGACCGGCGCCGTCACCAGCCGGTCGCGGGTCATGAAGTCGGCGATGGGCCGGTCGAACTCGGTGCAGAAGCGCAGGTCGCGGTTGGTGAGGATGCCCTTGAGCTGGCCCTGGGCGTCGACCACCGGCAGGCCCGACACGCGGTAGCGCTCCATCACCGCCAGCGCCTCGCGCACCAGCTGCTCGGGGTGGATGGTCACCGGGTCGACGATCATGCCCGACTCGGAGCGCTTGACCCGGTCCACCTCCTCGGCCTGCTCGCCCACCGGCATGTTCTTGTGGACGAAACCGATGCCGCCGTGCTGGGCCATGGCGATGGCCATCGAGGCACCGGTCACGGTGTCCATGGCGGCGGACACGATCGGCAGCCTGAGGGCCTGGTCGCGGGCGACCCGGCTCGCCACGTCGACCTGGTTGGGGTGGACCTCGGAGCGGGCCGGGACCAGCAGCACGTCGTCGAAGGTCAGGCAGACCGGGATGTCCGTCATCACGCCCCCCCCGCCGCCGAGCCGGCGCCGCAGCAGTGCTTGTACTTCTTGCCCGAGCCGCAGGGGCACGGGTCGTTGCGCCCCACCTTGGGCTGCGTCCGCCGCACCGTCGTCGGCCGCGCCTTGCCGCCCACCGGCGTCGAGGCCGCGCGCTCCTGCTCGGCGTGGGAACGCTCCAACCCCTGCGCCTCGGGGTGCGACAGCACGGTCCGCTGCGCCGGCCGCCGACGCTCGCCGAGGTCGGCCGCGGGCTGGGCGTGGTAGAGGAACTTGACGACGTGGTCCTCGACCGTCTCCCACATCCCCTCGAACAGGTCGTAGGACTCGCGCTTGTACTCCACCAGCGGGTCGCGCTGGCCGTAGGCGCGCAGGCCGATGCCCTCGCGCAGGTGGTCGAGGGCGAGGAGGTGGTCCTTCCACTGCCGGTCGACGGTGTCGAGCAACAGGTACCGCTCGAGGCGCCCGAACTCGACCTCGCCGAAGCGGTCGACCCGCTGCTGGTAGAAGGCCTTGGCCGCCTCCAGCAGCCGGTCCTCCAGCTCGTGGCGGGTGACCGTGTCCCAGTCGACGCCGAGCGAGCTCGGGGCGATGGCGAAGTAGCTGCCGTACTCCACCTCGAGGGTGGACCGGGTCCACTCCGAGGGGTCGGCCTTCTCCGGGCAGTGCCGGTCGACCAGCATGGCGACGATGCCGTCGACCGCGCGCAGGACGAAGTCGCGCCCCTCGACCCCCTCCAGGATCTGGCGCCGCAGGCGGTAGACCGCCTCGCGCTGCTTGTTCATGACGTCGTCGTACTCGAGCAGGTGCTTGCGGATCTCGAAGTTGCGGCCCTCGACCTGCTTCTGCGCCCGGGCGATGGAGCGGGTGACCAGCCGCGACTCGATGGGGACGTCCTCCTCCATGCCGAGCCGGTCCATCATCCGCCGCACCCAGTCGGAGGCGAAGATGCGCATCAGGTCGTCCTCGAGGGACAGGAAGAAGCGCGAGCTGCCCGGGTCGCCCTGCCGGCCCGAGCGCCCGCGGAGCTGGTTGTCGATGCGCCGCGCCTCGTGCCGCTCGGTGCCGAGGATGTGCAGCCCGCCGGCCGCCAGCACCTGCTCCCGCTCCTCGGCGCAGGTGCGGCGGCACCGGGCGAGCGCCTGCTCGTGCCCGGCCGGGTCCTTGACCGGGTCGACCTCCATCCGCGCCAACCCATCCGGGTTGCCGCCGAGGACGATGTCGGTGCCGCGGCCGGCCATGTTGGTGGCGATCGTCACCGCGCCGTGCCGGCCCGCCTGGGCCACGATCTCGGCCTCGCGCTCGTGGTGCTTGGCGTTCAGCACCACGTGCCGGACCTTCTTCCGCTCCAGCATCCGGGACAGCTTCTCGGACTTCTCGATCGACACCGTGCCGACCAGGACCGGCTGGCCGCGCCGGTGGCAGTCCTCGATCTCCTCGATCACCGCCTTGAGCTTCTCCGGCTCGGTCTTGTAGACCACGTCGGGATGGTCGTCCCGGACCATGTCCCGGTTGGTCGGCACCACCGCCACGTCGAGGCCGTAGATCCGGCGGAACTCCTCCGCCTCGGTCTCGGCCGTGCCGGTCATGCCGGCCAGCTTCTCGTACATGCGGAAGTAGTTCTGCAGGGTGATGGTGGCCAGGGTCTGGTTCTCGGACTGGATGCGGACCTTCTCCTTGGCCTCCACCGCCTGGTGCAGCCCGTCCGACCAGCGCCGCCCCTCCATCAGCCGGCCGGTGAACTCGTCGACGATGATGACCTGGCCGTCCTTGACGATGTACTCCTCGTCGAGGCGGAACAGGGTGTGCGCGCGGAGCGCCTGGTTGACCGCGTGCAGAGCGTCGATGTTCTTGGGGTCGTAGAGGTTGTCGATCCCGAGCAGACGCTCGGCGCGAGCCACGCCGCGGTCGGTCAGGGCCGCGGTCTGGGCCTTCTCGTCGACGACGTAGTCGTTGGTGACCTCCTTGTTGCCGTGCTCGTCGACCTGCTCCTCGCCGCGCTCCAGGCTGGGGATGATGGCGTCGACGCGGTAGTAGAGGTCGACCGACATCTCGGACGGTCCGGAGATGATGAGCGGGGTCCGCGCCTCGTCGACCAGGATCGAGTCGACCTCGTCGACGATGGCGTAGATGTGCCCCCGCCGCTTCACCTTGCGGCGCAGCTCCTGGACCACGCGCTCCTCGTCGGCGCCCTCGCGCGGGTCCGCCCCCGGCGAGCGGAGCTGCCCGTACTGGACCATCCGCCCGAGCTCGAACTTCATGTTGTCGCGCAGGTAGTCGAAGCCGAACTCGTTGTTGGTGCCG
>CAYTJW010000020.1:0-21965 GCA_964438135.1 uncultured Thermoanaerobaculia bacterium | reverse complement strand
CCGCCCGCGCCCGGGTCGGCCCGCCCGGGACGCCGACGCCGGCGCCGGCGGCCGGCACCGTGATCTGCCAGTCGAAGGCCGGCCAGCTCGCCTTCTGCAGCGCCGACACCCGCGCCGGGGTGGCGATCGAGCGCCAGCTCGGGACCTCGTCCTGCCAGGGCCACTGGGGCTACGACGCGGACGGCATCTGGGTCGACGCGGGCTGCGCCGCCCTCTTCCGGCTGACCGCGACCCGCGGGCAGGTGGTCACCACCCCCACCCCGTCGCCGGCGGTGGCGAGGACCGTCACCTGCGAGTCGCTCGACGAGCGCCGCGCCTACTGCTCGGCCGACACCAGCCGCGGGGTGCGGCTGGTGGAGCAGCTCAGCCGCACGACCTGCGTCGGCCACTGGGGCTACGACTCGGGCGGCATCTGGGTCGACGGCGGCTGCCGGGCGCGGTTCTCGACCCCGTAGCCGGCCTCACTGCCAGTCGCCGGCCAGCTCGGACGCGACCCGGACGCGGGGGAGGTGCGCGCGGCGCGCGGCGAGCCGCCCGGGCGCGGACGCTGCTCAAGGTCGCCCGCCCGCGAGCCGTGCCCGGGGCCCGTCGCCGTGCCACAATGGGCCGACCTGGCTGGAGGTCCCGCGTGCGCACCCGCATCACCGCCCTGTTCGGCGTCGAGCACCCGGTCCTGCTCTCCGGCATGAGCTGGATCAGCACCCCCGAGCTGGTCGCGGCCGTGTCCTCGGCCGGCGGGCTCGGCATCCTCGCCACCGGCGTGCTGCGAGCCGAGGAGACGCGCGAGGCGGTGCGCCGCACCCGCGCCCTGACCGACCGGCCGTTCGCGGCCAACGTCACCCTCTACTTCCCCGGCGCCGAGCGCAACGCCCGCGTCCTGGTCGAGGAGCAGGTGCCGGTGGTCAACTACGCCCTCGGCAAGGGGGACTGGATCGCGCGCGAGGTGCACGCCTACGGCGGCACGGTCGTCGCCACCGTCACCACCGCCAAGCACGCCCTGGCGGCGCAGCGCGACGGCGCCGACGCGCTGATCGTCACCGGCCACGAGGCGGCCGGCCACGGCGGCGCCGTGACCTCGCTGGTGCTCCTGCCCTCCCTGCGCGACCGAGTCGAGGTCCCGCTGGTCGCCGCCGGCGGCTTCGCCGACGGTCGCGGCCTGGCCGCGGCCCTCGCCCTGGGGGCCGACGGCATCTCCATGGGCACGCGCCTGATGAGCACCCGCGAGAGCCCGGTCCACCCGAGCATGAAGCAGCTGGCGGTCGACCGCGATGTCGCCGACACCCTGGTCACGACCCGGGTCGACGGCCTGCCGGCGCGGGTCGTGTCCTCCCGCGGCGCGAGGCGGCTCATGCGCAGCCCGGTCAACCCTCTCACCGCCCTCTTCCGCTCGCGCCAGATCGCCCGCCTGCTCGGCCTGCCGTGGGGCAAGCTGATGGTCGGCATCGTCCTGTCGGGCTGGGACCGCTCGGTGGCCATGGCGCGCATGGCGCGCGGGTTCGAGGCCTTCCGGCTCGGCACCACCGACGGCGACCTCGACCGCGGCGTCCTGCCCCTCGGCCAGGCCACCGGGCTGGTCCACGACCTGCCGAGCGCGGCCGAGGTGGTGCACCGGACCGTGGCCGAGGCCGAGGCGATCCTGCGGCGGCTCGGCGCTGGCTGAGGCCCGGGGCGGGGGCCGAACGCCGGCCCGGAGTGACGCCCCGCGTCGCCGTCAGGGTGGCGGAATGGGGGCCGTGGCCGCTCCCCAAAGGCCGGTGGCGAGCTCCTCGACCACCACCGCCACCGCGCGGGCCGCCGGCGGCACCCGCACGGGGAACGCGTGGAGCCACGGCTCCTGTTCGGCTGCAGGGAACGGCAGCTCGCGGTGGTGCACGAAGGGCGCCTCGTCGGCCAGGTCCACCACCAGCGTCAGGCGCAGCCGGGCCAGCCCCGGGTCCGGCAGGAGCGACCGGGCGGTGGCCAGCGCGACCCCGACCTCGACCTCCCCCTGGCGGGTCTCGCCGCGACCCGGCCGGAAGTGGAGCAGGCGGAGCTGCGACGGCAGCTCGCCCCGCTCGCCCTCGCCCGCCAGGAGCTGCCGGCCCCGCTCGGCGGCCAGGCCCTCGGGCGTCCCGGCCGGGACCGCGGACTGGGCGCGCGTCGACACCTCCGGCCGGAGACACCGCACGGTCAGCCGGTGCAGCGTGCCGTCGCGCGGCCGGGCCACCTGGTAGCTGAGGAGGTAGGCGCTGCCGACGCGGCCGATCGCCCCGGCCAGCTCGTCGCCGCTCCGCACCAGCTCGCCGCCGGTCGCCTCCGCCGCCAGCCGCAGCGGGTAGACCGGGTTCTCCATCTCGAAGTCGTGCTCCTGGGTGTCGATCTGGCTCGGGCTGACGCCGTTGAAGTGCTGCACCTTGGAGGTCCCGTCCACGTCCGCCCCGAACAGGAACGCCTCCGGCGCCGCCGAGTTGAGCGGGACGATGGTCCAGCCGGCGGCGAGCGCGAGCTCGACCACCCGCCGCAGGTCCGGCTCGAGGGTGCGCGCGCCGGCCTCCTCGAGCCGCATCATCCGCGCCAGCTGCTGGTCGACCTGGCCGATGTACTGGAGGTAGAAGTCGGCCGGGCGGACGTCGAAGCCGCCGGTCATCCACAGCAGCAGACCCCGCTTGGTCGACGGCTGCCCCTCGACCCACGCCGCCAGCCGGTCGAGGTCGCCCCGCACCATCAGGGTCTCCTCGCGCGCGGCAGCCCGGGCGCGGGCCGCGGTCATGGTCAACCGGGCCCGGGTCACCCCTTCCTCGCTGGCCATGTACGAGCCGCGGTCGAGGAACCCGACCCCGGGCTCGAGCTCGTGGACGAAGCGCCGGCGGATCCGCTCCAACGACATGAGGCCGAGCTTCTGGTCGGCCATGGCCTCGAGCGCCCGGCGCACCGGCTCGACCTGGCCGGCACCCTCCACCACCAGCCAGGGGTCGGGATCGGCCAGGACCACGTCGACCGTGCCCATCGCCACCAGTCGGTCGGCCTCGGCCGCGGCGCGCCGCAGCAGCAGCGGCAGCTGGAAACGACCGGTGAGCCGGGTCGAGACGTAGAGCACGACCCGCCACGGCGTCCCTGTCTGCGCCTCGCCCGACCCCGCGACCGGCTGCGCCGGTCCCGCCGCGACCGCCGGCTCGAGGGCGAGCACCTCGACCGGCGCGCCGTCCTCCCACACCTCCAGCTCGTCGGGTCGGAGGTCGGCCACCGGCTGGCCGTCGGGGCCGAGCGCCACCAGGTTGACGCGCGCCACCGTGACGCTGAGGTCGCCAGTGAAGCGCGGCGCCCGGGCCTCGCCCGGCTCCTGGCCGTCGACGGTGGTGGAGGCCGCCAGACCGAGCGCGGCGAGGACGGACAGGACCGCCCGCCGCAGGTCGGTCGCCCCCCGTGACGGGGCGCGCGCCGCCAGGCCTGCCATGCCTGATTGTACGTCGGCGGGAGGAAGAGGATCGGGGACAGGGTCGGTCAGACCGCGTGGTACACTCCGTCCTGCGAGGGCCATGCCATGAGCGAGCTCCGGGTCTCCGCCGCCCACCACACCGACAAGGGCCCCCACCGCCCGCGCAACGAGGACGTCGCCTTCTGCGACGTGGAGCAGGGCGTCTGCGTCGTGGCCGACGGCCTCGGCGGGGCCGCGGCGGGTGACCGGGCCGCGCGCATCGCCACCGACATCGTGCGCGCCGCCCTCCTCCACCAGGGCTCGCCGGCGCAGGTCATCGACACCGCCCTTCCCAAGGGCGAGTCCCGCCACGTGCTGCAGGGGATGTCGCCGGCCGAGGACGACCTGAGCGACCCGGCGGCCCGGGTCCGGTTTTCCTTCCTGCTCGCCCACCACGGCGTCCTGGCCGAGGGGCGGGCGACCGGCTGCGTCGGCATGGCGACGGCCCTGGTGCTCGCCTGGCGGTCGGGCGGCAACTGGTGGATCGGGCACGTTGGCGACTGCCGCGCCTACGTCCTGGAAGGCAACCGGCTGTCCCTGCTCACCCACGATCACAGTCTGTCGGCCGCCCTGACCGGTCGCCCGTCCGTACCGGAGCGGGGAGAGAGCAGCCCCTTTCTGCGCAGTCGCCTGACCCAGGTGGTGGGCGGGGAGAGCGTGCCGACCCCGGATGTCAGGCGCTGGGCCCCGTCGTCCGGCGCCAAGCTGGCCATGTGCACGGACGGGGTCTGGGGCAGCCTGGCGGAGGACGAGATCCGCGCCGCGCTCCAGGGCGAGACGGCCCCCGGGCAGTCCGCCCGTCGCCTGGTCGACACCGCCATCCGCTCGGGGAGCAGGGACAACGCCACCGCCCTGGTGGTGACGTTCTAGCGCCGATGGTCGAGGCCACCCGTCGCCAGGCCCTGGTCATCAGCGACCGACCCTGGGTGTGCGAACGCCTGCGCGAGCTGCTGCCCGAGCTGGAGCAGCAGGTCGCGCCGGGGGCGGCGTCGGCCCTGTCGCAGATTCGCGACCAGGCCTTCGCGGCGGTCATCATCGACTACGCGGCGGGGCACGGCGTGCTCCGGGCCCTGCTCGACGTGCTCCGCGCCCGCGACTCGGCCGCCAACCGTGCCGCGCTCGTCGTCCTCGCCGAGCCGGAGGCGCTGGAGGAGGCCGAGGAGCAGCTCGGCCAGACGACGGCGCGCCTCGTCAACCCCCTGGCGACGGACGAGCGCGTGCGCCACGCGCTGCTCGACGTCGTCGAGCACCCGGCCCGCCTGCCGGTGCGGGCGGTGGTCAAGCTGTCCTCGACCGAAGCGCTCGGCCGCTCCCGGGTCATCGGCCAGACCCAGGACCTGTCCCTGACCGGGATGCTGGTGCGATTCGACAAGCCGCTGCCGGTGGGCGCCCGCCTCGGCTTCGACCTCGAGCTGCCCAACGAGCCCCTGCCGCTGCGGGGGGTGGGCGCGGTGGTCCGCCTGGCCTACACCGGGTCGGGCGACGTGGCGGGGTTCGCGATGCGCTTCGTCACCTTCGAGGGCGACGCCCTGCGCCGCCTCGAGCTGGCGCTCGAGCGTCTCGAGCGGCTGCGTCCCCCGAGCACGGCATAGCCGGCGCCTCCCCACTCTCTGCGGACCTCCTTCCGCTCCGGCTCCGGCCGCGCTACCATCTCCCGGCCGGGCGCGGGCCGTCGCCCGAGCACCGGTCGAGCCCGGGAGGGAAGCCGATGTCATCGCACCGCCGCAGCCTCGCGATCCTCCTCGCCGCCCTTGCCCCTGCCGCGTGGGGAGCCACCCCACCCGCAGCCGAGCGGGTGATCACGCTCGAGGTGGCGTCGAGCGCCATCCCGCCCGACATCAGCCAGGACTTCGGCACCGTCCTCGAGGGCGAGCCGGTGACGCTGAAGATCCGGGTCCGCAACGAGGGCGAGACCGCCCTCGCCATCGGCGCCGTCCGACCGATGTGCGCCTGCATGTCCGAGTCCTCCGACCGGAGCGTCGCCGCCGGCGCCACGGGCACCATCACGCTGCGCCTGGAGACCGCCGACTACAACGGTCCGACCACCGAGGCCGCCCTGGTGCAGTGGGTCGACGCGCCGGTGTCCGTGACCCGGGTCGAGCTCAAGCTCGACGTCCGGCCGGCGCTGGTGGTCGAGCCGCGCCGCCTGATCCGCTTCCGCGCCGCCCACGGCACCGCCTCGTCGCAGGTGGTTCAGATCCGGACCGCCGACGGCTCCCCGTTCCGGGTTCTCGGCGTCGACGGCAGCGCCCCGTTCCTCTCGGGCACGGCGACCGTGACGACACCCGGCACGTACCAGGTGACCGTCACCCTCGGGGCCGATGCCCCGGTCGGCATGCTGAAGGAGGCGGTGACCGTCCGCACCGACCTCCCCACCCTGCCGGCCCTGCGGCTCAGCGTGACCGGGCTGGTCGCCGCCCCGACCTCGGTCGCCCGGTCGTCGCCCGGGACCGCCGACTGAGCCGGGCGCCGGCCGCAGCCGACCCGGCGGCCCGAGGGCTCGACCGGCTCAGCCGCCGCCGACCCGCAGCATGACCTCGACCAGGTCGCCCTCCTCCACCGGCGCGGTCAAGCGGCTGGACACGCCGTTGCGGGCGGCCTGCAGGAACGCGTGCTGCTGCCGGGGGAAACCCAGCGCCACGAGCACGTCGGCCACGGTCGAGCCACCCTTCACCGTCACCAGCCGCTCCGCCTCCGGCCACGGGCGGCGGATGGGACCCTGGAACCGCACGGTGAGCGTCATGGGCGTCCCTCCTCCAGGCGCCGGAAGCGGCGCTGCACGCACACCGGGCACTCCGCGTCGCGCCGCACCTCGTAGCTCTGCAGCTCCTGCCGCCAGACGTCGACGCAGACGAGCCGCCGGCTGACGTCCGCTCGGCCGAGCAGGAGCTTGAGCGCCTCGGTCGCCTGCAGCGCGCCGACCACCAGCGGCGCCGTCGCCAGGACGCCGTGGGTCGCGGGCGAGACCATGGCGTCGTCGGCCGGCGGCGAGGGCATGAAGCACTCGAAGCACGCCCCCTCTCCCGGCCGCACGACCAGCACCATGCCGGTGGCCCCCAGGACGCCGCCGTAGACCCACGGCACGCCCGCCCGCACGCACGCCTCGTTGAGCAGGCAGCGGGCCGCGAAGGTGTCGGTCCCGTCTACCGCCAGGTCGACGCCGGCCAGCAGCCGGGAGATGTTGGCGGCGGAGGCCAGCTCGGCGACCGCCTCGACGCGGACGGCGGAGTTCACTCGCCGCAGCCGGGCGGCGGCGCGCTCGACCTTGGGCCGGCGGCTGGCCACGTCGTCCTCGTCGAACAGGGTCTGCCGGTGCAGGTTGTGCAGCTCGGCAGCATCCGCGTCGACCACCCGCACCAGGCCGACCCCGGCCCGGGTCAGCACCTGCGCCGTCACCGAGCCGAGCGCGCCGCAGCCGACCACCAGCACCGCCGACCGCTCCAGGAGCTCCTGGCCGGCGGCTCCGATCTCGGCCATGACGGTGTGGCGGGCGTAGCGGTCCGGCGGCGGCACGAGCTCCTCGTCCCGAGCAGGCTACCACGGCGCCCCCACGACCTCGACCGGCCGGGCGAATCCCGCTGGCCGGCCATGGGGATCGGGATCCTCACGCTTGAGTCAGGTTCCGTGGGCCGCCTCGGAACGTGGTCGTGGTCATGGACATGGACGTGGTCGTGGACGATGGCCGCGCGAGGTCCAGGTCGAAGTCGAGGTCCAGGTCCACGTCCAGGTCCACGTCTTCGTTGGGCTGTGGTCATCGGCAGCCCGAGCACGCCTCGACCGGCCGGGCGAATCCCGCTAGACTCGGCGCCGGGGAGGACCCCATGCGCTGCCCTGACGACGGAGCCGAGCTGTACCCCCAGGTCTACGAGGCGGAGATCGAGGTCGACACGTGCCCCGTCTGCGCCGGCATCTGGCTCGACCGCGGCGAGCTGGAGGCGATCCAGGCGACGACGGGGCGGGACTACTCCCGCCAGCTCCCCACCTCGAGCGTCGAGGACGTCCAGCTGGCGGTGGCACGGGCCCGGGCCCAGGCCGCGCCGACCCGATCCTGCCCATCGTGCAGCGTCGAGATGCGGCGGCTGGAGCACGGCTACTGCTCGCAGATCCTGGTCGACGTCTGCCCGGACTGCTGCGGGGTCTGGCTCGACCACGGCGAGGTCCGCGCCCTCGAGCTGTTCTTCGAGCGCCTCCAGGGGCGGGGGCCGGGGCTGTGGCGGGCGTTCTTCGGCCTGCTGGGGCCGGGCTGAGGAGCCGCCGGCCGTGCCTCTCCTTCTGCTCCTGCTCGCCCTGCTGGCCGCGGCCCCGGCCGGCGGCCAGGACCGCCTCCTGTCACCGGCCGCCGCCGCCGGGGCGGACCTGCGGGACGCCCTCAGCGCGCCCGAGGTCGCCTGGGTCGACGACGGCACCATCCTCCTCTACGACCGGCGACGGCCCGCGGCGGAGCGGACCATCGAGCGTTTCGACCCGGCCACCGGCGCCCGCTCGCCGGCGGTCGACCGCGACCGCGCCCTCGCCAGCCTGGCGGAGCTGCGGGACGGGGAGGAGGCGACCCCGTCCCTGGCGTGGCCCGAGGCCATCCACCCGGACGGCCGCACCGCCCTCTACGTCGTCGACGGCGACCTCTTCCTGCTCTCCCTGCGCGCGTCGACCTTCCGCCGCCTCACCCGCACGGCGGCGGCGGAGGAGTGCCCGACCACGGCGCCGGACGGCCGCACGGTGGCGTTCGTCCGCGACCACGACCTGTTCCTGCTCGACCTCGCCGATGGGCGCGAGCGGCGGCTGACGACCAGCGGCACCGAGACCCTCCGCAACGGCACGCTGAGCTGGGTCTACTGGGAGGAGCTCTTCGGCCGCGAGGACCGGGCCATCTGGTGGTCGCCGGACTCGACCGCGCTCGTCTTCCTGGAGAGCGACGACGCGCGGGTCGACGAGTCGGTCTTCCCGGCCATCGAGCCGGCCACGCCCGCGCTGGTCCGGCAGCGCTACCCGAAGGCGGGCGGCGTCAACCCCACGGTCCGGGTCGGCGTGGTCGAGCTGGCGAGCGGCGCCACGACCTGGGTCGACCTCGGCCAGCCCTCGCCCGAGTACGTGGCGCGCGTCGCCTGGCTGCCGGACAGCCGCCGCCTGGCGGTGCAGACCCTGGACCGACGCCAGCAGCGCCTCGAGCTGCGCCTGGTCGACCGCGCCACGGGCTCGAGCCGCACCCTCCTGACCGAGACCACGGCGACCTGGCTCGCGCCCTGCGACGACCTCCGCTTCCTCCCCGACGGGGGCTTCCTGTGGAGCTCGGAGCGGGAGGGCCACGGCCGGCTCTACCGGCACCGCCCGGACGGCGCCCTCGAGCGACCGCTGTCGCCGGCCACGGTGTCACTGCGCGACTCGAGCCTGGCGGAGCCCGGCGCGGTCGTCGCCGTGGACGCCGCCCGCGGCTGGGCGTACTACACCGCCTGCGAGGGCGCGCCGGCGGCGCCGGCCCTGTTCCGCTGCCGGCTCGACGGCTCCGCCAACCACCGCCTCAGCGCCGAGCGCGGCAGCCACCGCGTCGCCTTCGACCGCACCGCGACCTCGTACCTCGACCGCCACGCCAGCCTGGCCGTGCCGCCGTCCCTGTCCCTCCGCCGCGCCGACGGCGCCCTGCTGGCCACGCTCGCCGAGCCGGCGCGCGAGGTCGTCGACCGGCTGCGGCTTCAGACCCCCGAGCTGACCACCTACCGCGCCGACGACGGCCTGGTCCTGCCGGCGCGAGTCCTGCGGCCGCGCGACTTCGACCCCGGCCGCCGCTACCCGGTCATCCTCCACGTCTACGGCGGCCCGGCCGCGCCCACCGTGGTCGACAACTGGGACCGCGACATCCTCCTCGCCAACCTGTTGCTCGAGAACGGCTTCGTCTGCGTCGGGGCCGACCCCCGCAGCGCCGTCGCCGTCCGCAGGGACCTCACCGACACCTCCTACCGGCGGCTGATGGCGGCGCACGAGGTCAGCGACCTCCTCGCCTTCGTCGGCTGGCTGAAGGCCCAACCCTGGGTCGACCCGGACCGCGTCGGCGTCTGGGGCTGGAGCGGCGGCGGCACCTTCACCCTCCACCTCATGACCCGCTCCGACGCCTTCCGGGCCGGGATCGCGGTCGCCGCGGTCTCCGACCCGCGCTACTACGACACGGTCTGGACCGAGGCGATCCTCGACCTGCCCGACGCCAACCCGGACGGCTACCGGGCCGCCGCGCCAGCCACCCGCGCCCGCGACCTCAGGGGCCGGCTGCTGCTGGTCCACGGCACCGCCGACGACAACGTCCACCCGCAGAACGCCTGGCGCTTCGCCCGCGAGCTGGTCGACGCCGGCGTCACCTTCGACATGATGGTCTACCCGCTCGAGAAGCACGGCCTCGAGGGGGTTCGCCAGCACCTCTACGCCACCATGCTCGAGTTCTGGCAGCGGTGGCTGGGCCCCGTCGGCCCGCCGCCGCCCGGGGGCGGGCAGCCGTGAACCTGCGCTCCGCCCAGACCCTGATCGCCGCCCACCTGCTCGAGCAGTTCGGGCAGATGGTCGTCCTGCGCGGCGTCCGCGTCATGCGCCAGGCGGCCGGGCGGCTGTGGGTCGGCGACGCCTACCGGTTGACCCCGTACGGCGACGTGCGCGTCGGCAGCGTGACGGTCGACGAGGAAGCCCGGGTCACGGCCGACTTCGGGGCCGACGAGCTCATCGGCCTGTTCGCCCACGTCAAGGCGGGAACCGGCCTGCCGCCGGCGCCGGGCGACGAGGAGAGCCTGGTCGAGCTGGTGCGCGACGACCCCCGCGCCACGGTCGTGCCCGGCGCGCAGGAGCTCGACCAGCTCGAGGAGTACTTCGCCGGCCTCGACACCCCGGGGCTGCGGCGCGAGATCCGCGCCCTGCTCCGCTCGGGAGACCGGCGCGACCTGGTGGCGGCGCGCGACAAGCTGCCGCTCCTGCTGCCGGACCCGGACGGGCGGGGCGAGGTCCTGCGGCAGATGGCCGAGCTCGAGCTGCTGCTCGGCGACGTCGACGTCGGGCTCACGTTCCTCGAGGCCGCCGCCCGCGAGCTCGCCGACCGGGCCGACGTCCGGGCCCTCGAGCTGGTCGCCTCCCGCACCCGCGACGTCCTCGGGCGCGAGCGCTTCGCCCACCACCCCACCCGGCAGCTGCTCGACGCCACCCGGCTCCGCCTGCGGCCGGTGCCCGAGCTGACGCAGGCGCCGTTGCTCGCCGGCCTCGACCAGACCGTCCTGGCCCAGGTCGAGTCGGCCGCCGAGCTCGTCGGCTTGACCTCCGGCGAGGTGCTGATCCGCGAGGAGGCCACGCCGATCTGGGCCTTCGTGATCCGCTCCGGCGTGCTGTCGATCTGGGTCGAGCCGTTCACCGGCGGCCCCCGCTTCGTCCGCTGCTGCTTCCCCGGCGAGCTCGTCGGCGAGTCGTCGGTCCTGGGCCGTCTCGACGCCTCCGCCACGGCCACGGTGCGGGTCGACGCCAGCGGCGAGGCGTGGCGCTTCTCCGGCTTCCAGCTGCGCGCCCTGGCCGAGGCGAACCCGGAGCTCGCGGCCAGGGTCGAGGACACCGGCCTCCGCCACCGCCTCGACTCGTTCTTCTCCGTCGGCGACGCCAAGCCGGCGCTCGACGTCCGGGTCCGCGACCGTCTCCTGTCCTGCCTCATCGGCATCCGCGCGGTCGCCGCCGACGAGGTGATCCTGGCCGCCGGCCAGGTGCCCGAGGTCGCCTGCCTCGTCGCCCGGGGCGGCGCCAGGCTGCGTTCCGAGCACTCCACCCGCACCGCCGGCCCGAACGCCTTCGTCGGCCTCCGCAACGCCCTGCACGAGGTCCCGCTCGACGGCGACTGGGTGGCGACCTCGCCGACCCACATCCTGGCCTTCGACGGCGCCCGCCTGCGCGCCCTGGCCGCCGCCGCCCCGCCCGAGGTCGCGGGCGTGCTCGAGGCCCTGGAGTAGGCCCCCTGCCCGCGCCGAGCACCACCGCGCGCCCGGCCGACTGGCGTTCGACCGGCGGGCGTGATACCACTCAGGGGGGCGGCCGTCGCGGTCGCCCGGGAGGAGCTGACATGGTGCACCGAGCTGTGACTCGCGTCGGCCTCGTCCTGGCCATCGTCGCCGCGAGCGGTGCGGCGGCCGGCTGTCGGCGCGAAGGGTCGTTCGAACGCCTCGGGCGCAAGACCGACCGCGCCCTGCGCAAGGCCGGCGACGCGGTCGAGGAGGCCGGCGACAAGGCCAAGGAGAGCGTCGAGGAGGCTGCCGAGGAGGCGCGGCGCAAGGCCGAGGAGGCCGCCGAGCGCGCCCGCCGCGAGGCGGCCCGCGCCGCCGACAAGGTCGGGGAGGGCGCCGAGGCCGCGGCCGACGCGGTCAAGGACGCCGCCGACACCGCCAGGGACGCGGTCGAGCGCTGAGCGGGCGCGGGCGGCGAGCCGGGGCGGGGAGGCGCACGGGGCCGCCCCGGCCTGCTATCGTGGGGGGGTCGTGAGCGCCGCGGGCTGCGTCGACCGGCTCGACCTCCACGGGGAGAGCTACCAGGTCCAGACCGAGCTGGTCGACCCCGGTGCGGGCCGCGTCCGCACCCTGATCTTCCACGCCGGCCGCATCGTCGCCACGAGCGAGGCGGTGCTGGCCGAGGCGGCGACCCTGTTCTACGACCCGGACGGCGTCCGCGCGGTGGTGGCGCGCCACCACCAGCAGGTCGTGGACGGCTTCGTCGGCCGCACCCGCACCTTCTTCGACCGCCTCCACTCGGCCCAGCAGGGGGTCGAGGAGGTGCACGCGGCCCCCGCCGCCCCCGCGGCCGGGCCGCCGCAGCCGGCCCTCGAGCTCGAGGCCGAGATGCCGCCGTTCCCCGAGGACCCGGCCGTGGGCGACGGTCTCGAGCTCCGACGGCTGTTCGGCGAGCTCCGCCTGCGCATCGAGGGGCGGGCCGAAGGGCAGCCGGCTCACCCGCCCGGCGACCAGGGGGGCGACCGCGGCACCGCCATCTGCCTCCGCCTGGAACGGGTGCGGGACGCCCTCGACTGGGCCCTCGCCCACCCCTCCTTCGGCCGCGCCCGGATCGACGAGCAGGCCCGCTTCAACGTCATCTCCGGCCGGGTCGACGCGTGGGCGGAGCACGGCAGCAACCCGGACGAGGCGGAGTGGATCTGGACCGAGGTGGTGGTCTTCTGCGACTACGTCAGCGAGATCAGCCACCGCGCCGAGCTGGTGGAGTTCGACCGCCGCCTGGTCCGGTGGGGCCTGCGGGCCCTCGACCGGCACGGCCCGACCCGCTCCACGCTCAAGCCGCTCGGCTGGCTGTTCGGTCGCGACCGGGACCTGGACGATGCGCTCGCCGCCCCGCACGCGCTCCCGGCCGAGGCCTGGGCCGCGCACCTGCGCCGCGTCTGGCACCGGCTCGGCAGCGCCTGACCCCGGGCCGGGGGGGAGGTGGCCGCTCGCCGGCAGCGGTCAGAACGCGGCCATCAGACCGAGGCTCACGCGGCTCTGCTCGAGGTCCAGGTCGCGGAACCCCTCGAGGCTCAGGCGGACGTTCCTGGCGACCAGGTAGTTGAGGGTCAGTGAGGCGTTCTCCGCCTCGACCTCGGGCAGGTCGGACTGGACCTGGTTGTAGAGCGCGGTCAGCACCCACTTCCCATCCGGGCCCTGGGGGAAGAAGTGGACCTCCGCGAAGCCGCCGCGCGTCTCGAGGTCGTCCCCTTCCCGGCCCACCAGGAACGGGTCCTGGTCGAGCCGCTCGAGGTACTCCAGGTTGACCTGCCAGCGGTCGCCGAGGTCGACCACCAGGTCCGGGCCGTAGTAGGTGATCTGGGTGTCGAAGGCCCCGTCCTCGGTCTCCTCGCAGCCCCGGTAGCCGAGCAGGCCGACCCGCACCGGGCCGAACGGCCGCACCAGTCGGAGACTCCAGTTCTTGAGACCGTTGTCGTCGAAGTTGCCGTCGTCCGCCTCGTCGATGCCGTTGCCGTTGACGAGCTGGGCGATGACGTCCACCGCGGCCGGGGCGTGCCAGGTGACGACGAAGCCGCGGTCGTAGGTGAGGTCGGTCGGCAGCACGCCCACCCTGGCCTTGAAGATCGCGTAGTCGTTGCGCTCGAGGCGGAGCTCGCGCTTGAAGAGCGGGTCCGAGACCTGGAACTGGCCGGCCATGATGTCCACCGGCAGCTTGAAGACGGAGTTGAACTGGACCCAGGTGTCCTCGAGCTTGAGGCTCTCGCCCTTCTCGATGATGGCGTAGAGGTAGTACGACATCGAGTCGGTGATCTGGCCCCCGGACAGCAGCTTGGCAAACCACGGGAGCTCGAAGTCGGTGTCGGCCGCCTCGTCCTCCTTGTACGACACGTAGCCGTCCAGGCGCATGGCCAGCGGCAGCTCGCGGAACAGCTTCAGGGTCGGGTCGCCGACGTCGCGCACCGCCCGCGCCGGCTCCTGCGCCGGGTCCTCGAGACGGAAGCCGCGGCCCGCGAACTCCTCGCCGAACGGCTTGAGGCGGGGCACCGGTGCGTGGCAGGTGGAGCACGACAGCTGGTACTTGCGGGCGAACGCCGGGATCGCCGCGGCGTCGCGGGACGAGCCGAGCACGGCCAGGACGACGGCGGTGGTGATCAGGACGACGGTCAGTCGACTGCGGGACATGTCCCCTCCTCCCCTAGTCCACGATCTCGAACGTGGTCGAGTGGGCGTTCACGGTCACGGGCGCGGACTCCTCGGCCGGGACCTCGAGGTACTCGGCCACCGACGACACCAGCCGCGAGTAGTAGACGGTCGCGGTCACCGTCGCCGGGCCGACGGCGACGTCGTCCGGGAGCTTCCAGGAGAAGGTCTCGTTGCGGGCCTCGAGCGGCGCCAGCCGGTAGTCGGGGCCGAACGAGGCGGTGCCCCACTGGGCGACGGTCATCCGCCCCTGCGGGTCGAGGTAGGGCAGGCGGAAGATGCGGTCACCGGCGGGGACGTCGCCGTCGCGCTTGAGACCCGGGAAGTCGGGGATGCCCTTGATGTCGCCGATGTCCTGGTAGGCCATGGCGGTCGCCGAGGCGATGGTGAGCTCCTCGCCGTCGAAGCCCTTGCGGTCCACCGGCAGGTGGAAGGTGCGGCCGGCCGCGTCCTTCGCCACGACGTCCAGCCACACCACCCGCTCCTCCGACGACCCGCTCGGGATCTTGTGGGCGGCCTTGGCGTTGACCACCACCGCGGTCAGCTTGACCGTGTCGCCGGGCTCGGCCTCGCGCGCCTCCGGGTGGATGCGGACCTCGACCGAGCCGGCCAGCTTGCCCGGGTCGTGAGCGCCGTGGAAGAGGTGCTGGCGCATGTCCGGGAGGTCCGAGCCCATCCGCGCCGAGCGGCCGGCCGCAGGCGGCATGTGGCAGTCCTGGCAGACGATGCCACCCTTCCCCTGCGGCCCCTCCTGCCACTCGAGGTGGGTCGACTTGACCCACAGCCCCCACGGGTTCTTCTCGTTGTGGCAGGTGCCACAGAACTCGGCGGTGCGCAGGAAGGGGTTCTCGCGCGTCTCGTGGTGGGGGCTCACCACGCCCGGCCGCGGTCCCTGCTTGACCCGGCCCGGCTCGCTGACCCAGTTGAAGTTGAACGGCACGTCCCCCTCGAAACCGGTGATGGTGTGGCAGAGGTCGCACGACACCGACTCGTTGGCGCGCGTGTTGGCCGCCGGCGGCTTGGGCGGGACGTCGCCGGCGAGAAAGGCGAGCGGCGCGTGGCAGCCGTTGCAGCCTGCCTTCACCCCCGCCACCTTGGGCTCCTTCTCGGCGTGCGGCAGCGCCAGCTGGAAGTACTCGATCTCGTCCCAGTGGTGGGTGTAGGCCTGCGACATCATCGCCTGCTCGTGCTGGCGGGCGATGTCCACGTGGCAGGTGGCACAGGCCTGCGGTCGTTCGTAGTCCTCGTAGGTGCGCGTGCCGAGGGCGGCGTCGCCCGCTCGCGGCGGCGCCTGCGAGCCGGCGGTCACCGCCACCAGCGCGACGAGCACCAGGATTCCGCTCCATCTCGACATGGTCACCTCCGTGGTGGCGTCCTCCACGAGAATGACTATCGCTCCGACACTGGACCGCCGTCAAGCCGGCACGCGCTCGACCGGCCACGACGAACCGCGCTACGATGAGCCCGGAGGTGGCCCGTGGCCGAGGAGTTCGCCATTTCGCCGCAGATGACCAAGCCGCAGCTGATCGAGGAGCACCAGCGCCTGCTCGACGCCTACCGCGACCGGGCACGCCAGGCCGAGGAGGCCGAGCAGCGCCGGGCCGACGTCGAGAGGCAGCTCGAGGCCGCGGCCCGCCGCGAGGCGCAGGCCGCCTCGCCGCAAGGCGTGATCGAGAGCCTCGGCGCCCTGCGCGGTCTCCTCGGCCGCACCCTCAACGACCTGGTCGAGCGCATGAGCGCGCAGGCCGAGCGCCTGGAGACCCTCAACCGCGCCATCGCCGCCCAGGAACGCCGCCTGGCCGAGCTGCACGACGTCGAGGGGGCGGCCGAGTCCCTGTCGCGCCTGACCCAGGCCTACCAGGAGCGGCGGGCCGCCGCCGAGGCGGAGCTGGCGGCCCGGGTCGCCACCGTCGAGGCCGAGCTGGCGACGCGGGTTGCCACCACGGAGGCCGAGCTCTCCGCACGGGTCGCCACCACCGAGGCCGACCTGGAGGCGCGAGCCGCGGCGGCGGAGGAGGAGCACCGCCGGCGCACCCAAGCCCTGGAGGCGGACCACGCCCAGCGCCGGGCCAAGCTGGAGGAGGAGACCCGCCGGCTCCGCGAGAGCTGGGAAGCCGAGCGCAGCCGCACCACTCGCGAGCTGGCCGAGGCCGCCGAGCAGCGGACCCGCGACCGGGAGCGGGAGGAGTCGGAGCACGTCTACGCCCGCGACCGGGCGCGCAAGCTCGACGAGGACGCCTACCAGGAGCACAGGGCCGCGCTCGAGAGAGAGCTCAAAGAGCGGGCCGAGGTCGCCGGCCGCGAGCTCGCGGCGCGCGAGACCGCCATGACGGCGCGGGAGGAGGAGCTGGCCGAGCTGCGGCGTCGCGTGGCCGCGTTCCCCGACGAGCAGCGCCAGGCGGTCGAGGCCGCCCGCGCCGAGACCCACGCCGCGGTCCGCGCCGACATGGAGCGCAAGGCCGAGATGGTGGCGTTGGAGCGCGAGTGGGAGCGGAAGGTCTACGAGGAGCGGGTGAAGCACCTGCAGGAGGGCCTCGCCGGCCGGGACGAGAAGCTGGCCGAGCTCAAGGCCGAGCTCGCCGCCGCCCTGCGCCAGGTCCAGCAGCTGGCCGAGAAGACCGTCGAGGGGGCCTCGCTCGCGCGCGCCTTCCAGTCGGTCAACCAGATCGCGCTCGAGCAGGCCCGCCGGCCCGACGGCACCGGCTGACCGACCCGCGCCGCGGCGGACGAAGGGGGGCGACGCGATGGCTGGTTTCCCGGAGCGGGTGGTGCTGGGTCGCTCGGGCCTCGAGGTGGGACCGCTCGGCGTGGCCGGCGGCTACGGCGTCGACCACGTCTCCCTCCTCCGCGCCTTCGACCGCGGCGTCAACTACTTCTACCACGGCAGCCGCCGGCGGCCCGGCATGCGGCGGGCCATCCGCGAGCTGGTCGCGAGCGGCCGGCGCGACCGGCTGGTGGTGGTGCTGCAGAGCTACGCGCGCTGGGGGTGGCGCCTCGAGGGCGGCCTCGCCGCCGGCCTCAGGGCCCTCGGCCTCGACCACGCCGACGTGCTGCTGCTGGGCTGGTTCAACTCCACCCCGCCCGAGGCCATCCTCGAGCGGGCCGAGCGCATGCGCGAGCGCGGCATGTTCAGGCACCTGGCCATCTCCAGCCACAACCGGCCGGCCTTCGTCGCCTTTGCCGCCGACCCCCGCTACCAGCTCCTGCACGTCCGCTACAACGCCGCCCACGTCGGCGCCGAGCGGGACGTGTTCCCGCACCTGGCGGCCACCGGCCGGCCTGGCATCGTGGCCTACACCGCCACCCGCTGGGGCTCGCTGCTGTCGGCACGGAGGATGCCCCCCGGCGAGCCGCCCCTGCGGGGACGCGACGCGTACCGCTTCGTGCTGTCGAACCCCGACTTCAACCTCTGCATGACCGGGCCCCGCACCGCCGCGGAGCTCGAGGAGGCGCTGGCGGCCCTCGCCGAGGGCCCCTTGAGCCCGGAGGAGGACGCGCGCTGCCGCCGCGTCGGCGCCCACGTCCACGGCCACGCCTGGCTGAAGTAGAGCGCCTCGCCGCGCTCGGTGCCGCACCCACCGCCCCGGCGGCGGGGCCGTCGGCAGGTCGGCCATGTCGTGACGCGGCGCGACACGTCTGCCCGCGACCCGGGGGAAGTGTTGCACTGGCGTGACGAACGACCGGGAATTCTTACATCCGCGTGACGAAATTCATTGACTCCCCGCCTCCTAGCGCGGCCCATCGGGCCGCAACCAAAGAGCGCAACGGCGTCGCGGGCCGCGCTGTTGACAGCCGGCAGCCTGCAGCCAGCAGAGTGGGAGCAGCGTCATCACCCCTCCTGCTGAATACTGGACCGCATGCTCGTTCCGGCGAATTTGGTCGCTCGGTTGCAGTAATCCCGGCAGGAGTGCTCACCGCGGCACTCTTCGCTGCGCGCACCGCCACCGTCAAACAGCTCATCGGAGCGGCGGCGTAGGATTCGTCGTCCCACGCGAAGATCCTCGGGAGTAGTAGATCAGTGCGCTTCAATACGACCATCGTGATGGACGCGTTGACCCACGGGAGGGCCCGAGAGATGAAGACCAAGCTGGCGTTCGTGGTGGTGGCCTTGGCGCTCGCACTCGTCGCTCCGTCGCAGGCGGCGGAGCTGCGCACGACCCTCGACGCGACGCAGTGGTCGCACACCCCCGACGACGCGATCGAGCTGACATTCGCCATGACCAACACCACCAGCGACACGCTCTACGTCCTCCGCTACCTGACGCCCGTGGACGGCATCCAGGGCGACATCCTCCAGGTGCTGCGCGACGGCAAGCCGGTCGCCTACACCGGCATGGTCGTCAAGCGTGCCGAGCCGGTCGCCGAGGACTTCGTCGCCATCCCGGCCGGCGAGACCCTGACCGTGACCTTTGACCCCTCCTCCGCCTACGACATGTCGGTCACCGGCGAGTACGCGATCAGCTACCGCGCCCAGTGGGCCGAAGCCAAGGCCACCTCGGAGCCGGTCAGCGTCTGGGTCGAGGGCTGGCAGACCGCCGCGGAGGCGGAGGCCTTCTCCGCCTTCCTCGACAAGGGCAAGCCCCCCGGCGGCGGCGGCGGCGGCGTCTTCACCGGCTGCACCACCACCCAGCAGAACAAGCTCACCACCGCCCGCACCGACGCCCTGCAGATGCTGACCCTGGCGGTCTCCCACCTCGCCGCCAACCCCAACGGCTCGAGCCTCTACGCCTGGTGGTTCGGCGCCTACTCGTCCGCCCGCTTCAACACCGTCACCAGCCACTTCAACGCGCTCAAGAGCACCTTCACCTCGAACCCCATCACCTACGACTGCAGCACCTGCAAGATGAACGCCTACGCCTACGTCTACCCGTCGCAGCCTTACAAGGTCTACCTGTGCCGGGTGTTCTGGAACGCCCCGGCGACCGGCCGCGACTCCAAGGCCGGCACCCTGATCCACGAGGTCAGCCACTTCAACGTCGTGGCCGGCACCGACGACTACGTCTACGGCGCCACCGGCGCCCACAACCTCGCCCTGACCAACCCCGGCCAGGCGGTCGACAACGCCGACAACCACGAGTACTTCTCCGAGGACCAGTGATCCCCTGACCGCAGCGCCGCGGCGGCCGCCGGCCGTCGCTGACCCCACGCCGGCCTCCCCTCGGGGAGGCCGGTTGGCTCTCGGGAGACGAGGCCGTGGCCCGCGGCATCTGGCGCTCGCCCCCCGCCTCGCCGAGCGTGCGGACCGGGCGCACGGGGGCTGGGCGACGCGGGATCGGGAGGCGGAGCTCGCGGCTGACAGCTGAGACCTGGCCGGTGCTCGTCCCGCCTCACAGCCGCCGCGTCGCCCGGGCCCGCTCCAGCTGCAGCACGCGCACGTCCGGGTCGGGCAGGACGCGGTCCGGCTCGAAGTCGCAGGGGATGGTCACCGGCAGCTCCTGGCCCGGGCCGAGGGTGAGGCTGACCCGGGCGTCGCGGTAGTCGGGGCGGGGCTGGCCCTGGTCGTCCATGCGGTCGCCGCTCGCGGCGGCCACCTCCAGCGGCACCGTGCCGGTGCCGTCGTTGCGGATGGTGGCCCGCACCTCCCAGGCCTCCCCCTCCCCCAGGCGGACCTTCTCCACCGCCGTGAAACGGAGCTCGGGCACCACCACCTGGAAGAACCACTGGTCGACGAAGGCGTCGAAGGCGACCGGGTCGGCGGCATGCCGGCGCATGACCGCGACCAGGTCCTCGAGGACCGGGAAGTCGGGCCCGTCCTTGAAGCTGGCGACGAAGTCGTGCAGCCCGGCGAAACCGCGCTCGCGGCCCATGTGGTCGAGGAGCATCCAGAACACCCAGCCCCCCTTGTCGTAGGTGACGGTGCGATCCCCCTCCTTGGCGCCGTCGACCCTGACCATCGGCCGTTCGGCGTCGGGCCGACGGGTGTTGGCGTAGCTCTCCTCGATCCGCTTGCGGAACTCCATGCTGCGCAGCGGCCCCCGCAGCTCCTCGACCAGCAGAGCCGCCGAGCAGTGCGCCAGCCCCTCGGCGAGGACGTTGCCGCCCGGCCCCTCGCCCGGGGTGACGATGTTGCCCCACCACTGGTGGGCCGCCTCGTGGGCGGCGATGGCGAAGGCGGTGTTGGTGCGGGGGTCGTCCTTGGTCAGGAAGCCGATCCCCTCCGAGAAGGTGATGTTGGTCGGGAACCCCTGCGCGTAGCGGGCGTGGTCCGGGAACTCCGACAGCTTGAGCTCCTGCCACGGGTACGGGTAGAACCACTCCGAGTAGTGGCGGCGGGCGCCGTCCAGGGCCGCGACCATCTCGGCCACGTTGTACGGGTGACCGGGGTGGTGGAAGACCGCCGTGCCGTCGCCGCGGCGCACCTCCCAGCGGCCGGCGACGACGTTGAAGAACCGCACCGGTTGGTCCGAGCGCCACTCGACCGTGCGCCGGCCGTCGCGCACCTCGTCGCGGACCAGCACCCCCACCGAGTTCGCCCGGTAGGCCTCGGGCAGGGTCACGCTGACCCGGGTCGTGAACGCCGAGCTGCCGCCGAACAGCGGGTCGGTGCGGCCGACCCAGAAGTCGTCGGGGAAGTCCCTCGGCTCGTACCGGTTGTCCTTGTCGACGCCGATGTCCTCGGCGAACCCGAGCACGGGCACGAACGACGGGCTGAAGCTGGTCAGCACCACGCCGCCCGGGGCGATGAACTCCTCCCGGCCGCCGCCGTTCTTGCTCACCCCGGCCGGGAACCGGCCGTGGTAGGAGAAGCCGAGGGTGACGGACCGGCCGGGCTCGAGGCCGCCGGGAGGGGCGACCACGTACAGGCCGGTGCGGTCCTCGGGCTCGTACGGCGCCCCGTCCAGGGTCCAGCGCACCTCCTCCCAGTGGTGGCCGGCGGTGACCGGGAAGCGCGCCAGCGCCCGCTCGCCGCGGTTGGCGAGGCGGTAGCTGCCGCTGACCGAGAACGCGTTCCGCCGTGGCTCGAGGTCGAGGTCGACCTCGACCGCCTCGAGCTCCGGCAGCGGCGCGTCGACCCAGGTAGCCAGGTTCTGGCGCCAGTAGTCCTTGGCCCGCTTCTCGGCGCCCCCGCCCTCGGGCCCGCGGTCGACGAGGACGTAGAGGGCGGCGCCGGCGACCAGCGGCACTGCGGCGAACGGCAGCAGCCGGAGCAGACCGCGCCCCAGGGCCGCCGGCTGCAGCCGGGTCAGGACCAGGGCCGGGTCCTGCTCGGTGCGGGGCGCGAAGCGCACGGCGATGGCGACCAGCAGCGCGGCCAGGCCGAGGGCCGTGACGCGGTTGAGCACCAGGGCCATCCGGTCGAGCTCGAGCGGGCCCATGTCGCTCCAGCCCACCGCCCCCCACAGGTCCCAGTTGCCGACCCAGCTCATCCTGCCGGTGAACTGGAAGTAGGCGCTGGCGATGAAGGCGGCGATCGCCACGCCGTAGGCGGCGTAGCGGCTGCGGGTGACGGAGAACACCGCGGCGACGAAGGCAGTGAAGAGGAGGAAGGTCGGCAGCAGCAGCACGCCCCACAGCAGCAGGAAGGGCACGAGCGAGAAGGCGACCTGGCCCTGGACCAGGACGATGACCAGGCAGGCGACCAGGGCGACGAGCAGGATCACCCCGCCGACGACGACGTTGGCGAGCGTGCGCCCGAGCAGGACGGCGCCCGAGGAGACCGGGCTCGAGCCGACGATCGCCGCCAGCCCGGAGGCCCGGTCGCGCCACAGCGACTCGACCGTGTAGAACGCCAGCAACAGGCAGACCAGCAGGGTCAGGGTGTTGACCATCCGCGCCGCGGCCAGGCCCGGCGTGACCAGCAGCGGCGCGTCGAGGGCGCCGGTCGAGACGAAGTTGCCGAACGCCTGCAGGAGGATGAT
>CAYTJW010000019.1:0-22028 GCA_964438135.1 uncultured Thermoanaerobaculia bacterium | reverse complement strand
GAGCGAGCGGCTCGCCAGGGCGGGGGCGAGGCTCCACCCGGTCCGCCCGGGGGCGGGGGCGGCTGAGCGTGGTCGACGGCAGCCCCGGCGAGCTGTCGCCGCGCCGGGTGACGGCGTTGGCCGCGGGCCTGGTGGCCCTCGGCGCCGCCTTCGAGCTGGTCGCGCGCCGGTCGGTCGCGGGCGCGCTCTGCTTGACCGTGGCCGGGGCCGTGTCTATCATCAACTTCCGCTGGCTCGAGGGACTGGTGCGGCGCGTGGTCCAGCCCGGCCGGCCGCGCTTCGACCGGCGGGCGGTGCTGACCGCGGCGGCACGTTTCGTGCTGGCGGGGGGGGCCGCGGCGCTGCTGCTGGTGCCCGGGGTCGACTTCGTGGCGGTCGCGCTGGGTGTCTCGGCCCTGGTCGTGGCGGTGGTGGTGGAAGGGTGGCGCTGGGGTCGCGAGGGTAAGGGCTAGAGGGTTCGATGCACCACGAGTACTCGTACCTGTTCAAGCTCGTGAACGAGCTGCTGGTGGCGTTGCTCGGCGCCCCGGGCGAGGCCTGGTTGCGGTGGATGTGGCCCGCCGAGGAGCGAGGTCTCGGCTACTGGCTGCCGGACCACGTCATCATGGCCATGCTGGTGGTGGTGGTGGTGGCGGCGCTGGTGGTGCCGGTGAGCCGGCGCCTGTCGGTCGAGGCGCCGTCCAAGCTGCAGCAGGTGCTGGAGCTGGTCCTGTCCGGTCTGCACGGGATGATCGAGGAGGTGGTCGGGCACGGCTTCGGCACCCGCTTCCTGCCCTTCATCGCCACCTTCGCGGTCTTCATCTTCGTCGGCAACATCTTCGGCCTGTTCTACTTCGTCCAGCCGCCGACGGCCAACCCGAGCACCACCTTCGCCCTGTCGATCACCGCCTTCCTGTTCTACAACCTGGTCGGGCTGCGCGACAACGGCCTGTTCCGGTACCTGGCCCACTTCGCCGGCCCGATGCCGCTGCTGGCGCCGATCATGGTGCCGATCGAGATCATCTCCCACCTGGCGCGGATCCTGTCGCTGGCCCTGCGGCTGTTCGGCAACATCTTCGGCGAGCACACGGCGGCAGGGATCTTCTTCGCCATGTTCCCGTTCGTGGTCCCGTGGCCGATGATGTGTCTGGGCATCTTCGGGTCCCTGCTCCAGGCCTTCATCTTCATCATGCTGACCATGGCCTACCTGCAGGGCGCGGTTGCCCACCAGGAGCACTGAAGAGACACCCGAGGAGGAGGGTTCTATGAGGCGTTTCGGCATCGTGGCACTGATCGTCGTCGGTCTGGCCCTGATCGCGTCACCGGCCCTGGCGCAGGAGCACGGCGGCGCGGCGCCGGCGGGCAAGAACATGTGGCAGTTCGTCGGCGCCGCCTTCGCCATCGGCATCGCCGCGGCCTTCGGCGCTCTCAGCCAGGCCCGCGGCGTCGCCGCGGCCTGCGAGGCGATCGGGCGCAACCCGGGGGCGGTCAACGCCATCCGCACCACCATGATCGTCGGCCTGGCGCTGATCGAGTCGCTGGTCATCTACGCCCTGATCATCGCCATCATGATCCTGGTCGCCTGACGTCCAGGTCGTGGCCGCTGCCGACGGGGCCTCTGCGGGGGCCCCGTCTGCTTTTCGGCGGGTGCGGGGGCCATGCCGGCCGGCTGTTTCACCACAGAAACGGATTTTCTCCAAAGTTGCAAATGAGACCCCTTGACAAAATGAATAGCGCGACGTATCATTCTTGCAACATGGAGGTCGCGATGCTCCCTGCCGCCGAACCCCGCATGTGGGACTTCAGCTCCACCGACCTGCCCTACCGCAGCCAGCTCCTGAAGAGCGCCCTGCGCATGACTCGCTCGCGCGAGGACGCCGAGGACCTGGTCCAGGAGACCTACCTCAAGGCCTTCCGCTACTACGGACGTTTCGCCGAGGGCACCAACTTCAAGGCCTGGCTGTTCAAGATCATGAAGAACACCTTCATCAACTCCTACCGCAAGGCCAAGGTGCAGCCGGCGAGGGTCAACTTCGACGACGTGCGCGAGGGCTTCGAGGAGAGCCTGCTCGACGGTCAACCCGCCTGGGCGACCGAGCCCGAGGAAGGCGCGGCCGGCGCCGAGCTCGACTTCGAGGTGCGCGAGGCGCTGCGGTCGCTGCCCCACGACTACAAGATGGTGGTGCTGCTCGCCGACCTCGAGGGCTTCGCCTACAAGGAGATCGCCGACATCCTGGCGGTGCCGGTGGGCACGGTCATGTCGCGCCTGTACCGGGGCCGGCGGATGCTGGAGCGGGCGCTCCTGTCCTTCGGCCGCCGCTACAACTACCTGGCCGCCCCGCCCGCCAAGCTGCGCGACAGCCGCATCGACCTGGCCGACTTCTTCGGCGACGCCGCCCCCTCGAACTGAGCCCGGGCGGGCTCAGCTCGACGCGGGCCGGGGCTCCTCCCCGGCCCGCTCCGTCTCCAGTTGGGGCGTCTCCCCGGGTTGCAACCTCTCCAGGCCGTCGGGCAGCAGCAGCCCCCCGGAGATGACCATCCTGACCCCGTCCTCGACCGAGAGGTCGAGCGGTGTCACGTCCCGCCTCGGCACGACGACCAGGAAACCGCTGGTCGGGTTGGGCGTGGTCGGCACGAAGACCAGCACCGACTCGTCGGTGCCGTAGGTGCCGAGTCGGACCGACTCCTGGGTCACGAAGGCGATGGCGCGGAGGCCGGCCGAGGGGTACGGCACCAGCACCACCCGTTGGAAACGGGTCGTGCCGCGGAGCTGGATCGCGGCGGTGATCTGGCGCGCGCCCTGGTAGATCGGACCGAGGACCGGGAGCCGCTGCAGGCCGCGCTCGAGCAGGTGCAGGATGCGGCTGCCGAAGACGTTGGTAGCCAACACGCCGAGCAGGTAAAGGCCGAGCAGGAACAGGATCAGGCCCGCCCCGGGGACGGGGAAGCCGAGGTAGTGGTTGGAGATCGGCCGGAACCAGCGGTCCAGCAGGTTGAAGATGAAGCGGCCGAAGAAGATGGTGACGACGAGCGGAAACGCGACCAGGCTGCCGACCAGTAACCGGGTGCGGAGGTGGTGGCCGACACCGTGGCCGCGGGCTGAGCTGTCGCGGTGGCCCAGCTGGACCATGCGGCGGAAGAACGGGTCGCCGTGTCCTCGCGTCACGGCGGGATCATAGCGCACGCCGGCGAGTGGCGCTCGCCGGTCTTGGCCCTCGTCCGCCCGCGGGGTATGATGCCCTGTTGGAGGTGCGTGTGAACCCAGGCTCGAGCTCGCTCATGGTCGTCGGCGGGCAGTGGGGCGACGAGGGCAAGGGCAAGGTCGTCGACCTGCTCGCCGGTCGCTTCGCGGCGGTGGTCCGTTACAACGGCGGCCACAACGCCGGCCACACCGTCCGCTACGCCGACCGCCGCTTCGCCCTCCACCTGGTCCCGTCCGGGATCATCCACCCCGGGGTGCGCTGCTACCTGGGCGCGGGCATGGTGGTCGACCCGTCGGCGCTGGTCGCGGAGCTCGACCAGCTCGGCCGCGAGGGGGTCGAGACCGCCGGCCGCGTGGTGCTGTCGCCGCGGGCGACCCTGATCCTGCCCACCCACCAGGCCCTCGACTCGGCCCGCGAGGGGGCGCGGGGCAGCCAGCGCATCGGCACCACCGGCCGCGGCATCGGCCCGGCCTACGCCGACCTCGGCCAGCGGCGGGCGACCCGCACCCACCTGCTGGCCGAGCCGGGTCGCCTCGCCGAGCAGTGCCGGGCCCTTATGGCCGAGCACAACCGCGAGCTCGACCTCCTCTACGGCGCGCCCCCGGTCGACGTCGACGCGGCGGTGGCCTCGTTGGTCGAGGCCGCCAAGCGGCTGGGGCCGCTCGTCGGCGAGGTCGGCCCGGAGCTCGAGCGGCACGCTTCCCGCGGCGACCGGATCCTGTTCGAGGGGGCGCAGGGCGTGCTCCTCGACCTCGCCCACGGCACCTACCCCTACGTCACCTCGTCCTCCTGCCTGCCGGCGGCGGCGGCGGTGTCGTGCGGCGTCGGCGCCCGCCTGCTCGGCCCGGTGCTGGGGGTGATCAAGGCCTACGTCACCCGGGTCGGCGGCGGCCCCTTCCCGACCGAGCTCGAGGGGCCCCTGGCGGAGCGGATCCGGGAGCGCGGCGTCGAGTTCGGCACCACCACCGGCCGGCCGCGCCGCTGCGGCTGGTTCGACGCCGTCGCCGGCCGCTACGCGGTCCGCCTCGCCGGCCTCGACGCGGTGGCGATGATGAAGCTCGACGTCCTCGACGGCCTCGAGGAGGTCGGGGTGGCGGTCGCCTACGAGCTGCCCGGCGGCGAGGTCGTCGACACCCTGCCGGCCGACCCGCTCCTGGTCGAGGCCGCCCGGCCCCGGGTCGAGATGCTGCCCGGCTGGCAGGAGCCGACCGCCGGCCTGACCGACGAGGCGCAGCTGCCCGAGGCGGCGCGGCGCTACCTCGCCGCCCTCGAGCGGGCGCTCGGCGTGCCGGTCGCGCTGCTCTCCACCGGCGCCCGCCGCGAGGAGACCATCCTCCGCCCCACCTCGCCTCTCGGCCGCCAGCTGACCGACCTCCTGGCCGCGCCCGCTTGACCGGGAGGGGCGCGGTGGCTAGCCTTCTCCCCTCGTGGGCCGTTAGCTCAGCCGGTAGAGCATCGGACTTTTAATCCGGTGGTCGGGGGTTCGAGTCCCCCACGGCTCACCACAACTTACAAAATAACTCGCTCTTTCTCAACGACATCCAATCACGCTCTACCTCGCAGCATTTCGCTGTGATACCCTCGATTCTGCTTCCACGTGCTTCCACGGCGCTTCCACGCCGGGGGGCCTGGAGACCACCGGACTCGAGTCCGATGTCCCGCGGATTCTGGTGTTCCGTGGAAGCAGGAGGTGGCCATGGCAGCCAGAGAGCGGGTGGAGATCACCAAGCAGGTGGTCGACGCCGCCGGGCCGGCGGAGGCCGACGTCTGGGTGTGGGACGGCTACCTGCGCGGGTTCGGGCTGCGGGTGCGGCCCAACGGCAGGAAGTTCTACTACATCCAGTACCGGGACCAGGACGGCCGCACGCGCAGGATGAGCCTGGGCGAGCACGGCTCCCCCTGGACGGCGCCGAAGGCCAGGGAGCGCGCCAACAGGATGCTCCTGGCGGCCAAGGACGGGGCCGACCCCGCCCGCGAGCGCGACGAGCGCCGCAGCGCGCCGACCGTCGCCGAGGTCTGCCAGCGGTACCTCGACGAGTACGCGGCGGCGCGAAAGAAGCCCCGCAGCATCGCCGAGGACCGGCGCATCATCGACACCAAGATCGTCCCCAACCTCGGCACCCGGAAGCTCCGGTCCCTCACCCGGCGCGACGTGGTCGAGCTTCAGACCTCCCTCGGCGCGTCGAGGGTGCAGACCAACCGCGCCCTCGCGCTGCTGTCCCGGATCTGCTCGCTGGCAGAGCGGTGGGAGCTGCGACCGCAAGGCAGCAACCCTTGCCGGGGCGTGCCCCGCGCCAGGGAGGGGCGGCGCCGGCGCCTCCTCTCCGCCGACGAGCTCGCCCGTCTCGGCAAGGCGCTGGCCAGCAAGCAGAAGACCTTCCCGGAGGCGGTTCGTCTGTTCCGGCTCCTCATCCTCACCGGCTGCCGGCTGCGGGAGATCATGACCGCCGACTGGTCGGACGTCGACCTCGCCGCCCGCGTCCTGCACCTCCGCGACTCCAAGACCGGCGCCCGCGACGTGGCCCTCAACGCGCCGGCCCTGGCCGTCCTGGCCGCGGTCCCCAAGACGTGGCGCGGCGGTGCGCTGATCCGCGGCGGCCGCAAGGGCCGCGCGGCCACGGCCCTCTTCAACCCGTACAAGGCGTGGGAGAGGGTCTGCGAGGCGGCCGGCCTCGAGGACCTGCGCCTGCACGACCTCCGCCACGCCTTCGCCTCCAGCGGCGCCGCCGCCGGCGACGGGCTGCCCGTGATCGCGTCGCTGCTCGGCCAGGCGCAGCTCTCGACCACCGAGCGGTACTCGCACCTCCCGACCGACCCGGTGCGCGCTGCGTCCGAGCGCATCGGCGAGCGCCTCTGGTCTGCCCTCAACGCGCCGGTCAGGAAGCGCAAGGCCGCCGCGGCCGGCTCGAACGTGACGCCGATGCGGAGAAGGAAGGGGTGAGACGCGGCTTGCGTGTTTCGCCCCGGCCGCGACGGAGGATGCGATGAGCAACACGACAGGGCAATCTGGCCCGGCGACGATCGCCAGCCCCGCAGCAGCGGCCGCCCGCGGCGTCCGCCTGACGCAGGAGGTCAAGCGAGAGCTGCTGGTGTGCCTCGGGTGGAGCCGAGACGAAGCCGATCGCCTCTTGACCGGGATTCGGGCGGTTCTCGAAGCGATTGCCAGGGCAAGGGCCGCTGGGGAAACCGATCCGGGGATCGGCATGGACGAGCTGGCGGCCGAGCTGGACCGCTACATCCCGCCTGTCGTCCACCCCTCCCTCTCGGTCGAGGAGCTGGCCGCCTATTCGGCCCTTTGGGCAGCGACTCGACGAGGCATCCCGGGCACCAAGCGCGCTCGAGGGAAGCGCCCTGAGTGTGACTATCGGAGTGTGACGGCATGGCTGCTGGCTGACCCCAGGCCCGCGAGGAAGATCCTGCGTGCCGCCAAGTTCCCGCTCAAGGTGGCCAACGCCGCGATCCGAGCGATGACCGACCTGGGCCCCGCCATCACGGTTGAAGACGGCACACAATCCCATCTCATCGGCATGCCGGAACCCTATCGCTCCGCCCACGTCAGCCTCGCCTGGATAGCCCGAGCCCTCGACGACCACGAGCGGGTGGGCGCCTCCCTCCGGCCTCCGAGGCCGTGCGACGTCAGCAGACGAGCCCGTCGCGTCCGTCAGCTCACGACCGACCTCCTGCGGTCCTTGCGGGCGCTGGAGGACGCGGCGGACGGTCACGTCTGGGAGCGGTTCGAGAACCCGTACGCGGTGGACCTTCCGGAGGCCGCCGGAGCGCAGGGCGCTGGCCGTCGGCGCAATCTCATTCGCTGGCAGCAAGCCGATCCGCGCTCTGGGCTCCGCGAGCTCGTGCTCGACCGAGACGACCTCATGTCCCAACTCGGCTGGCTGGAGGCCAGCGCGCGAGCTGTCGAGAAGCACTTTGGGTCGCGCGAGAGCCGTGGAGCGCCCAAGGGGCCACTCAGCTTCACCGTCAGTCGCCTCCAGGCGGTGTTCGAACGATGCGACCGGTTGCCTCACCGACGAGGTCGACGAGAACGCCTGGAGAACTTCGTCGAGAGCGCCTTGAACGCCGCCGCCATTCCCGCACCGGAGTGGGACACGCTGAAGCGTCACTACCTGCAGCCGTTCTCGAGGAAGAAGAGGGCGGAAAAAGCGGGGTAGGACCCCGCCTTTCCCGCGATTGTCTTGCCCCTCGATGGCTCAGAGACTGGAGCCGACTCCAGCGCACCTCCGCGGGAACCCGCGGCGGGCCGACGGAGCGGGGGGACAACATGACGGCACGGCGGTTCCTGACGCAAGCGGAAGCAGCTCAACTGCTCCGCCTCTCGGAACGGACACTCGAGGGGCTCAGAGTACGTGGGGGCGGCCCGAGATACCGCAAGTTCCTCAAGAGGGTACTCTACGACCACGACGAGGTTCTCGAGTGGGCCGATGAGCGCGTCAGGACCTCGACTTCCGACCCAGGCTCGAGAGCGCGATGAGCTCGGCTCTCCGTTCGCGGCGAGGCCACTCCGTACAGCTCCGGCGGTCGAGCAGCGGCCAGCCCGCGGCAAGCGAGCCGGCAAGGCGAGTCAGTCGCCGGCGCCGTGGTCGGATCCCAGGGGTCGACCGACCTCGGGCGGACGGCAGCCGCGCCATTAAGAGCTGGGGCCTGCGGAACCAGGTTCCGCTCGAAAGCAGGCGGTCGGAGGAGCGCCTCCGAGAACTGACTCCCCGGAGCAACGGTCTGGTCCACATCAGGCAAGTCCTTAGGGACGTGATGCCGGAGATCTTGGGGGAGGAATGGGACGATCGTGGGTGAAGGTCTGGCGGGGTTTGCCTTACGACCGCACGCTGCGCCGTGCTCCATGCGCCACACGCTGGCTCTGGGTCGTCCTGCTCACGCTGCCGCTGGGCCTGGACGGACGGCTAATCGCAGACGACGGCTCGCCCTTGCTCGTCGATGACCTGGTGGACGCGGCCGCTCTGCCCGAGGTCGAGGTGAGGCAGGGACTGGAGCGGTTGTTGGCGGCGAAGATGCTCGCGCTCGACGCCCGGAGCGTGTTGATGATCGTCAACTACAGGAAGTTCCAGGAATCCCGCAGCGCGGCGAGCATGCGCCGGAGCAGGACGGGCGCGACGGGGCCGCGGAGTGTCACCGCAACCGACATCCACCTGGTCGACGCGAGCGGCGTCCACACCGCCGTTCACAACGCTGTTCACTGTGAACATCATGGTCGACCGGATAGACCGCGCATGTGAACCCAGAAGCAGAAGCAGACGCAGATAGAGAGAGCGGACCACCGCGATCGCCGGCGAACGGGAGCGGGGTGGCGGCGCCTCTGGGTGCGCCTGCCGGCGCACTGATCGCTCGCGGGCGCGGGGCCCGAAACGCGCGCCAGCAGGCCGCGGACACCGGCTTCGAATCGTGGTGGGCGGAGTGGCCCAACAAGAAGGCCCGCAAGGAGGCCGAGCGGGCGTGGTGCCAGCTCGCCCCGGGGGTGCGCTCGCGGATGGTCGACCTGACCAAGGACTACCTCGCCCGGCGAACGGTCGCGGAGGCGTCCGGCGCCTTCGTCCCGGCCTTGCCGCACGGGGCGACCTACCTGCGGAACGAGCGGTGGACGGACCAGTTCGAGCCGGCCCCGGGAGCCGCGGGCGCCGCCAGCCTCCGCGAGCAGTGGGAGGCGGAGGACCACCATGCCCAGTAGCGAGGCCGAGGCGGCCCTCCTCGGCGCTCTGCTGGTCGATGGGGCTCTCGCCCACGAGGTGCTGGACGCGGTGTCGCCCCGCGACTTCGCATCGCTCGTCAACGAGCAGATCTACGACGCGATCTGCGACCTCGCGGGCAGCGGCGCGCCGGTCGACCTCGTGACGGTCGCGGCCGAGCTCCGGGCGCGGGGCTCGCTGCAGAGGGTGGGCGGCGCCTCCTACCTGTCGAGCCTCGTCGACCAGACGCCCGACGTCGCCCACGCGGGCCACTACGCCAACCTGATCCGGGCCAGTGCTCTCCGGCGCGAGCTCGGCGAGCTGTCGGCCCTGGCGCGCGAGCTGGCGGAGAGCGCCAAGACCGGCTCGGGCCTCGAGGCGGACCTGGCCCGCATCCACGCGGCGCTCGCGGACATCCTGACCCGAGCGGCCGGCCGCCGCGATGGCGCGAAGACCGCGCCGGAGCTGGCGGCCGCCGTCGTGGAGCAGGTCCGGCGTACCAGGGCCGGCCAGGGGATTGAGACCGTGCTCCACACCGGCCTGGAGGAGCTCGACGAGGTCCTCGCCGGGCTCCGCGCGGGGTGCGTCTACGTCGTCGGCGGCCGGCCCGGCACCGGCAAGACCGCCCTTGGCACGCAGGTCGCGGAGCACGCCGCGGCAAGCGGCACTGTCCTTGTCTTCTCGCTGGAGATGTCGGGCGAGCAGCTGGTCCAGCGGTTCCTGGCCGCGCGGACCGGCGTCCCGATCCCCGCCATCGTCCGGGGCGCCCTCACGCCGGCGCAGGTGGTATCGCTGGATGAGGCGGCGAGAGCGGTGCCGCCCGGTCTCCTGGTCGACGACACCTCCGGGCTCTCGATCCTCGACATCCGGGCGCGGTGCCGCCGTTTCCTGCTCCAGTCGCGGCCGGCCCTCGTGGTGGTCGACTACCTCGGCCTCGTCCGTCCCCTCGGCAGGGGGCGCACTCGCGAGCAGGAGGTCGCGGAGGTGAGCCGCGGCTGCAAGGAGCTGGCGAAGGAGCTCGGGGCGCCGGTGTTGGTCCTGTCGCAGCTCACGCGCACGCCAGACCGCGAGAACCGCCGCCCGGCCCTGTGGGACCTGCGCGAGTCGGGCGCGATCGAGCAGGACGCGGACGCGGTCCTGCTCCTGCACCGGCCCCGGACCGACGAGCCCGAGGCGGAGCTCCTGGTCGCCAAGAACCGGCATGGCCCGGGCGGGCGGACGATCCGCCTGCGCTTCGACGGGCGGACGACGAGGTTCTGCGCGGCGTCGCCCGCGGGCCAAGCCAGCCACTGACGAGCCCGAGCGGTTCGAGAGGAAGGGGGGAACGTGAAGTCAGCCCGAGGTGCAGAGTCCAGCCGCCGCAACGGCATGGTCTCCCGCGGCCCCAAGACGACCGAGGGCAAGCGCAGGTCATCGCTCAACGCCACGCGCCACGGCATCTTGAGCGAGTCCGTTGCGGTGCCCGGCCTGGAACTCGAGGTCGAATGGCAGGAGCACCGGTGGCATCTCCTGCGCAGCCTCAGGCCGGTCGGGGCTCTGGAGGAGGCGCTGGCCGAGCGGGTCGCCGCCGTCCTCTGGCGCCTGCGCCGCCTCGCGCTCTACGAGAGGGGAGTGGTGGAGAACCAGCAGGAACGCGGCGAGCTCGAGCGCCGGGCTGGCCTCACCAGCGAGCGCAACGTGGAGGACCTCGAGGACCGGGTCGAGTCCCTGGGCCGGGTCTACACCCTCCTGGAGGCCCTCCAGCGCGGCGCGGACTGCCGCGCGGTCACGGGCGAGGAGGCCGTTGCAGTCCTGTTCGAGGTCACCTCCGACGTCGACCTCGACTTCTGGCAGGTCAGCTACCCTGGCGTCCCCGACGACCTGACAGACCAGGGCCTCGAGGAGTGGGACGGTTGGACGTCGGCCGTGCTGAGAAAGTGCCTGGCCGTGATCGCGCGCCTGGTTCTCGCCGACCCGGACGCCCTCCTGGCCAGTGAGGCGGAGAAGCTCCGGGCCCAGTGGTTCGCCCTCAGTCAAGAGCTCCATCGGGTGTCCCGCAAAGTCGTCCGCCTGAGGAGGGCAGGGCTCATTCCCACGCTTCCCGACCTCGAGAAGGTGACGAGGTACGAAAGCCACCTCGAGAGGTGCCTGTACAAGGCCCTCAACCAACTGGAGCGCCTCCAGGATCGGCGCCTGGGCGCCGCCGTTCCCCCGCCGCTGGTGCACGAGGTGACCCTGACCGCTGGCTGAGAGGTCGAGACGTTGGGTTCGTTTCGCAGAAACGCACGCGCTCGCGGCAGGCGAGGGTGGCCCGCCGCCGAGCCCTGTCGGCCGACCGCAGCTCACAGGGCCAGTCGGCGGCTCAGGGGCGGGCTGTCCGGGGCGTGTGCAGCGGTCCGGTGCGGTCTCCCGCCCCGCCGCTGGTTCCAGCCCGCACGCGATTGCCGCATGTCGTACGCGCCTCTCAACGCCCGCGTTTCCCACGCCGGCGTTCCGCCTTGCCCCGCCTGATGCCCTGCCTGTACCCGCGCAGCTCGAAGATTACCTGGAAGCAGAGCGGTCGCAGGTCGAAGATGCGACGCTCGACCTTCTTCAGGATCTCCGGGGTCATCGGCGGCCCCACCGGCTTGAAGAAGAGGACGCGTTCGTCCTCCTCGTCGAATGCCAGGTTGCCCCTGGCGAGAAGCATGAGCGCGAGGTAGATCGTGTCCCTGAGGTCTCGCCCCTCGTCGCTGAGGATCGCGTCGGCCCCTCGTTCGACGGACCCTGCAAACCAGTTGCTCCACAGCAGGGACCCAATCGTGTACCGCGCCTCCGCGCCTTTCAAGTCGAGGAACGCCTGGTAGTAGCTGAGGTCGACCTCGCGCGTGTCGCCGCGGCTCTCGGCGAACGCCTCGAGCTGGCTGAGGAACTCCCAGTTGAGGAAGCGTGCCTCGGGCGGCGGGGCGGCGTCTGCCGACCTGCGCACCGATCGCTCGCGGGCCGGGCGCCGCGACCGGAACAGGAGGACGTCCGCCATGTCATCCCGTAGCGGGTCCTCGGGCAGCCCTTCGGCAGGATGGCTGGAGGTTGCGGCTGTTGGTTTCTCGCGTTGGGTCGCGTCTCGCAACCACTCTGCGAGGTCGACGAGGCCGCGCCCAGCGTCGCGATCGGCCGGGGCGTCATCGCCGGGGTCGCGGGTCGGGTCATGCGGATCCATGGCGCCTCCTCCCTTCGAGGATCGGGGGCGCGACCCCCGGCGTCAACTGTGGTTTGCCAAGCCGCAGGAGCTGCCAGCTCCGCGGCCACGGCCAGGGCAACGAACCGTGCTGGAGGCGGCCCTGCCATCCTGCGGCCCGTCCTGGGCCGGACGGGGGACCATCGTGCACGCAGGCGACTCCCGTGCCGCTGGTCACAGCGCCGACACCGGGACGGGCGTCACCGGGTTGGTGCAGGTGGAGCTGCCTCGACCGACGAGACCGACGGACTGGGGTCGACCCACCGCGCTCGCCTCCGTTGACTTCCAGAGGTGGGCGGCTAAGCTCGATTCTGAGGGGCTGTAAGGTGGCACCGTGTGCACAGTGAGGGCACTGGCGTGGGCGGGACTCGTGGCCGTCGCCTGCGGTGCGGGCTCGCCTGCCGCGGCCCAGGGCAGCGGTTCCCCGCCCGCCGCCGCCGGGTCGCCCCTCGCCCCGGTGTCCCTCCTCGCGGCCAAGTCGGCTCCCCTCTACCAACGCCTCGACGCCGGTCTGTGCCGAGCCCTTGACGCCCGCGATCCCCTGGCCGAGGCGCAACGTCTCGGCTACCGCGTGCGGGAGGGTCGGATCCAGGTGTACGTGGTGGTCGAGGCAGGCGAGCTCGACCAGGTCACGGCGTGGCTCCAGGACAACGGCGCCGCGTTCGTCTCCAGCGCCTACGACATTGTCCAGGCGCACGTCAGGCCCCGCGAGCTGCCAGTGCTCGACACCCTTCCCGGAGTAGTCGCCGTCCGCATGCCGAGCTACGTCCTGACCGATCCGCAGCCGGTCGCGCCGGCCGACCCGGAGAAGACCCTGACCGGCAGCTACGTCACCGAGGGCCTCGCGGCGATGAACGCGACGGCCTGGCACCAGGCAGGGGTCAGCGGCCAGGGCGTGAAGGTTGGCGTCATCGACGGTGAGTTCGGCGACTTCACGAGCTTGCTGGGCACCGAGCTGCCGCCAAGCAGCAGCGTCTCCTTCCAGGCGTTCGGAGCTTCGCAGATCACAGCGGGAGCGCGGCACGGGACCGCCTGCGCCGAGATCATCACCGACATCGCCCCAGGAGTTGAGCTCTACCTCGGCCTCGTGGAAACCGAGGTCGACATCGTCAACGCGGCGCAGGCAATGCGCGCCCAGGGCGTGAAGGTCATCTCGGCCTCGGTCGGCCTCCTCAAGTGGGGTGGCGCCGGCGACGGTACGGGCCCGATCCAGAGCGAGGTCAGCGCCTTTGCTGCGGCAGGGGGTCTGTGGGTCAACTCAGCGGGCAACTCCCGCCTCGCCCACTACCAGGGCGCGTGGTCCGACACCGACTCCGACGGCTTCTTCAACTTCTCCCCGAGCGACGAGGTCACCTGCCTGACCGCCGATGGAGTGAATCCGGCACCCACATCTCCCCTCTCGCTGACCCAGGCGTACCTCGTCTGGAACCAGTGGTCCTCACCGCAGACTGACCTGGACCTCTATCTCTACCAGCTCAACCCTGGCACCGGGGAGCTGGCGCTGTTGACCTCGTCCCGCGACCTGCAGAACGGCCAGCCGGGTCAGCTTCCCGTGGAGGCCATCGAGTACTTCAGCCTGTTCGGCGGCTACTTCTGCCTCGCCGTCCACCTCTACTCAGGGCCGCCCACCATCGAGCTGGAGATCCAGACTCGGCCCGACATGATGCCCCTGTCGTGGAGGGTGGCGCAGGGTTCGCTGCTGCCACCGTCGGATTCGGCGTTCGCGATCTCGGTCGCCGCGCTCGACGCCTACGCCCCCTACAACCTCGAGAGCTACTCCTCCGCCGGACCCACCAACGGCCCTGGCGGGTCCCTTGCCGGGGGCACCACCAAGCCGGACATCTCCGCCTTCGCCAACGTCTCGACGTGGTCCTACGGCCCGGGGGAGTTCAACGGTACCTCCTCCGCCTGCCCGCACGTCGCCGGGGCGGCGGCGCTGGTCTGGTCGGCGTTCCCGAGCTACACCAACGCCCAGGTCCGGCAGCTGCTCGAGTCGCGTGCGGTCGACATGGGGACCGCCGGCAAGGACAACGACTACGGCTACGGCCGCCTCTACCTCGGCAGCCCGCCGGGGGCTGGCCTTGCTGCCGACTTCACGTGGTCGCCGTCGAGCCCTGCGCCCGGGCAGACCGTGGCCTTCACCGACCTGTCCACCGGCTCGCCGACGTGGTGGTCCTGGGACTTCGGCGACGGCGGCACCTCGGCGCTCCAGAGTCCCACTCACGTCTTCTCCGCCGCCGGCACCTACTCGGTGCGGCTGACCGTCAGCAACGGCGCCGGCAGCGACCAGGCCGCCAAGGCGCTGACGGTCGCCACGTCGGGCACCCCGCCGGCGGCGAGCTTCACCTGGGCCCCGGCCAGCCCCACCGCGGGTCAGGTCGTCGCCTTCACCGACACCTCCGCGGGCTCCCCCACGTCCTGGACCTGGGACTTCGGCGACGGCGTCGCCTCGACCCAGCGGAGTCCCGGCCACGTCTTCGCCTCGGCCGGGACGTACACGGTCCGCCTGACCGCCGGCAACGCCTACGGCAGCGACCAGGAGAGCCGCAGCGTGGAGGTGACGCCGGCCGGCTCCGCCCCGGTCGCGAGCTTCAGCTGGGCGCCGTCGAGCCCGACCGCCGGCCAGCTGGTGAGCTTCAGCGACACCTCGAGCGGCTCGCCGACCCTGTGGGCGTGGGACTTCGGCGACGAGGCCACCTCGCTCGAGGCCAACCCGACCCACTCCTTCGCGGCGGCCGGCAGCTACCTGGTCAGCCTGACTGTCTACAACTTCCACGGCAACGACCAGGAGACGCGGATCGTCACGGTGCGGCCCGGCGGCAGCGGCGAGCCCGGCGAGCCGGTGTTCATCCCGGCCGCGGCCCACGCCGCGGGCGCGGGCGGCACCTTCTTCGTCACCGACCTGCGTCTCTTCAACCCGGGCGGTAGCGCGGTAACCGCCGACCTCTTCCTCTCCCAGGCAGGAGCCGCCACCCGGCCGCAGGCGACCGTGGTCGTGCCGCCGGGCGAGGTCGCCTACCTCCCCGACGTGGTGCAGTCCACCTTCGGGCTGTCGCCCGCGGTCGGTGCGATCGAGGTCCGGCCCACGGGCGGCGTCGCCGTCTGGTTCGACGAGGTGGGGCCGAGGGTCCTCGGCGCCTGGCTCCGCAACGACCTGTTCTACTTCAAGGTCGACCCGTCGAAGGAGCCGGAGTGCCCGCTCGTGCCGCGCTACTGACGATGCCGGCGGTGCGTGTCGGGCGGCGCGTTTCGCCGCTACCCGCACTCGCCGCCCCAGTGGCAGGGTCACATGGTCGTGCGGGCTTGAGGCGGCCGCATCGCCGGTTGCGCGAGCCTTCTGGCACCAGTCGCCAGTCTGAGGGCGGCGCCTCAAGGGTCCGCCGGTCACTGCCCGGCGCCGACAACCTCCAACCGACGGACGGCGTCGTCGCCGCCGCCGAGCCGCTCGATCGCTCGAAGCCGGTCCGTGGCGGTCGAGTGCCGGTCACCGACTGCGTCCCAGATGAGCTGGAGGCTCTGCGGCATGCGGTCACCCCCGCTCGCCGTGGACCATTGCGCCTCGGTCGCCGCCGAAGCCTCGGCGGTCGAAGGACAGAGCTCGGCGATCTCCCCTTGCAGCTCGGCGACATGCCGGTGCACCGCGGTGCCGTTCTGTCCTTCGTCGAGGAGACAGCCGAGGAGGTCGCCGCACCCCTCTGGCAGGAAGCCGAGGAGCCACGGGGCCGACGCCGTCAGGGGCACGGCCCTCGGCGAATCACGAGCCTCGACGCGTTCGCAACGCCCATCCGACCAGAGAGCGAGGGGGCCGCTCCATGTGCCCGCGCCCGAAAGGGAGGTGACCGAAACGAAGCCGGGCTCGGCGGTGGAGCCGAGGAAGGTCGTCGAGCTCCCGTCTGACCCGGTGACGACGCCGATGCCGAGTCCCACCCGGCCTCGGGATGCCTCGACGAAGTCGACGCGGACGGCGCCCTGCTCGACCTCCGCGCTCCCGCTCCAGGAATGGCAGAGAAGAGCCGTAGGTCGCCTGGGCTCCTCCTCGGCGGTGGAGCTCCGGGCCAGACCCAGAGCCGCGATGAGGAGGACCATGATCGAGCAGGTCGACCACCGAGCCACAGCGTCAGGGTAGCCTCGCAACCGTCTGATCCAGCCAAGCCGCAAGCGAGCGCGCCCGTTCGTAGTCCAGAGCGGCAGCGATCTCATCGGGTATCTCCTCAGGCGAGTGGGACCTTCTCGTCTCGAACAGGGGTTGCGGGTCGACTCCCAGGGCCTGGGCGACAGGGCGGTTGAGTGTGGGGCAACCGTACTGCCCGACCAGGCGCATCGCCGTCCGCAGGGCTCGGATGTCGTTGTCCTTCCATGACGCCAGCTCCGTCGCGGCCGTCAACGCCAAGTCCATCGTCGCGGGCGGGCGCCGATCCGCGCCACCCACCGCGCCGTTGCCCAGAAACACCGGCCCGCAGAGAACGGAGTGCGCCCCGACCCCGTATCGCCTGGATGGCGAGCAGCCTACGCAGCTCGGGAGGGCCTTTGTGAGCTCCGCCAGCGAGGCAAACGTGAGGTCGAACACGTCACAGAAGGCAAACCACGCGTCATCTCTGAGGTAGACCGCTTCGCATCGTGCCCTTTGTCCGGCGCCGATCGCAGAGACGAAGCTGACGACCGCGCCTCGCTCGAAGATGACGTCGATCTCGCTGAGCGACTGCCGCATGTACTGCCGGGCCAGAATGCGAACCTGGTCCGACGAGCCGGCGAGCGACACCTCGGCAACCGCGATCTGCGGCTCGGTCCCTTGCAGAGCCTGTGCCTCGGCCATGGACCAGGGCGCAGCGCCAGCCGCCACCACGACCATGCCTGCGCAAAGGGCACGCGTCGCTCTACACATCGGGAAGGTCCCCGTGATGAGCCGGCGCGGTGGTGCCCTCATCGGTAAGACCGCAATCCGCGCTGTTGTCCCAGCCAGCCGCGGCTCCGGACTGGAAGTTCACGGCGCAGTCGAGCTTGCAGGCTCGGCAGGTGGCACCCAACCAGGTGTCGTCGCAGTTGAAGTAGGTCTCGCAACAGCCGGCGCAGTTGCACGTCGTGCACAGGTGGCCGTCGTCGCTGTTCAGATAGCAGCACTCGAATGTGGGGAAGCTGAGGTTACAGTGGCGAGTGATCAGCACGTCGTCGTGCAGACACATGGCGGACTCTTCTCGGGCTTCCTCGCTGAGGTCTCTGGGATCCGTTGGGCCAGGCCCGGCGCCACCGCCACCGCTCCCACCAGGGTCAGTTGGGTCATCCTCGCCCTCGAAGTAGTCGAACGCATGGCAGCTCACCCAGTCCCATATCAGCGTCGTCACGCACTCCTCGGGCGAGGCTCCACCCTGGACACATACATCCCACGCCAGCTCCACCCAGCAGTCGCAGCACCCTTGGTCGGTGCCGCCCCCGTTCTCGGCCCCCAGGTTGGAAGGCGAGAGGATGCTGATCACCGCTACGAGCGTGAGCACCAACAAGAAACCCACCCTGTAAGAGCGCATGCACGACACCTCCTGCAGCAGATGCGGGCGGATCCTACGGTTCGCAGGGCGGCCTGTCAAGGACGACGCTGTGCGGGCTCATCCCGGCTCTTTCGGCTCGCGGCCCGTCCTGGGCCGCTGGGGGGCTCACCTTCTCCTGGATGCGCGGCGGCGCGGCGGGGGCCGCGGTGCTACCATCCGGGACAGCGCCGTGAGGGGAGGGCAGGCAGGGAGCATGGGCATCAGCTTCGGGTTTCGCGGCGGGCGGAGCAGCGTGCACACCGCTCGCACGATGATGCTGGCCGAGCTCGAGGGGCTGCTCGAGGCGGTGCCGGCGGGGGCCGGTCCGGCCGAGTACCGGGCGGCGGTCCTCGACGCCAACGTGCTCGGCAAGCGCACCGCCTCGAACCGCCTCCGCACCCTCAGGCCGCTGTCCGAGCTCTACGCCCTCGACCCGTCGGTGACCCTGTTTCGGGTCCTGCGCCGGCTGTGGGACCTCGACCCGCCCGGGCGGCCGCTGCTCGCCCTGCTGTGCGCCTCGGCCCGCGACGTCCTCCTGCTTGCCTCCGCGCCGACCGTGCTGCACGCCGCGCCCGGCGAGCCGCTCTCCAAGACCGAGATCGAGCGCGACCTCGCGCCCCTCGTGGCGGGCCGGCTCAACGCCGCGATCCTGTACAAGGTGGCGCAGAACGCCGCTTCCTCCTGGACCCAGGCCGGGTTCCTGAGCGGCAAGGTCAACAAGGTGCGCCGCCGGCCGGTGGTGACGGACGGGGCGGTGGTGTACGCGCTCACCCTCGGCTATCTCCAGGGGGCGCGCGGTCGGGCCCTGCTCGAGACCACCTGGGCCCGGCTGCTCGACTCGCCGACCCACGTGCTGCTCGAGCACGCGCTCGCCGCCAGCCGGCGCGGCTGGATCGAGGTCAAGGTGCTCGGCGAGGTCGTGGACGTCGACGTCTCGGCCCTGCTCACCGGGCCGGAGAGGAAGGCGCTGCGTGGGTCGGATTGAGCGGCTGCTCGGCAACTACCAGCGGCACCTGGTCATCCCCTGGGACCCCGGCCTGGCCGGGCCACAGAAGGTGTGGTTCGCGGTCTACGACCGGCGCGAGGAGCGCCGGCTGCGGGTCAAGGTGGGCGAGTTCGAGCTCGCCACCCGCACCGCCGGCCACGGCTGGTCGCTGGTCGACCTGACCGACGCCTTCCCGGAGTGGATGGCGTCGCTCGAGTACCGCGACAGCTACTTCGCGGACCCGGGCGCGCTCGACCTCGCCCTCAACCAGTTCCTGCTCCACTCGGCCGACCGCGTCCGGACGCGGCTCGAGGCGCCCGACACGGGCGAGGAGGCGGTTGTGGCGGTGCTCGGGGTCGGCGCCCTGTTCGGGGTCGCCCGCGTCTCCGAGCTGGTGCGCGAGGTCGCGCCGCACGTCCGCGGCCGGCTGCTGGTGTTCTTCCCCGGCGAGTACGAGAACGGCGTCTACCGCCTGCTCGACGCCCGTGACGGCTGGAACTACCTCGCCGTGCCGATCACCGACGACGAGAGGGAGGGCGAGTGATGCGGATCCACGAGCTGTTCGTCAACGACCCCACCACCTCCGAGCTGGTCAACAACGGCGTCGCCGACGTCCGCGACATGCGCACCGACGCCGAGCTGCGGACCCTCCGCTACGAGCTCCGAACCTTCGTCTGCGACGGCCAGTACGCCGAGGGCCTGTCCCGCATCCTGCAGAGCTACCTCGGAAACCTCGACCGGCCCGAGCAGCGCGCCACCTGGGTCTCGGGCTTCTACGGCAGCGGCAAGTCGCACCTGGTCAAGATGCTCCGCTACCTGTGGACCGACTACACCTTCTCCGACGGCGCCACCGCCCGCGGCCTCGCCCGCCTGCCGAGCCACGTCGCCGACTCGGTCCGCGAGCTCGGCGTCGCCGGCCGCCGCCACGGCGGCCTCCACGCCGCGGCCGGCACCCTCGGCGAGGGCCCCGGGGACAGCGTCCGCCTCGCCCTGCTCGGGATCGTCTTCCGCTCGGTGGGCCTGCCCGAGCAGTACCCCAAGGCCCGCTGCATGATGTGGCTCGAGCGCGAGGGCGCCCTCGAGGAGGTGCGGGAGCTGGTCGCCGCGTCCGGCCGCACCCTCGAGCAGGAGCTGGACCACCTCTACGTCTCGCGGGTCCTCGCCGGGGCCGTGGCCACGGCGATCCCGGCCTTCCGCGGCGACCCCTCCCAGGCCCTGGCCGCCTTCAAGCTCCAGTTCCCGACCGTGCCCAACCTGAGCAATGAGGAGATGGTCACCGCCCTGCGCGACGCGCTCGCCGCGGACGGCAAGATGCCCTGCACCCTGATCGTCCTCGACGAGGTGCAGCAGTGGATCGGCGACAACGCCCAGCGGTCGTTCGACGTGCAGGAGGTGACCGAGACCTGCGCCAAGCGGCTCGGCGCCCAGCTCCTGTTCGTCGCCACCGGCCAGAGCGCCCTGCAGGCGACGCCGGCGCTGCAGAAGCTGCAGGACCGCTTCGCCATCCACGTCCAGCTGTCCGACAGCGACGTCGAGCAGGTCATCCGCGAGATCGTGCTGCGCAAGCGCCAGGACGCGGTGCCGCCCATCGAGCAGGTGCTGTCGACGTGCAGCGGCGAGATCTCCCGCCACCTGGCCGGGACCGCCATTGCGCCCCGCCCCGAGGACCTGGCGGTGGCGGTCGCCGACTACCCGCTGCTGGCGACCCGCCGCCGCTTCTGGGAGAAGGCGCTGCGGGCGGTGGACACCGGCGGCAAGCACGGCCAGCTGCGGACCCAGCTCAGGATCGTCCACGAGGCGGTGCGCGCCCTCGCCGACCGCCCGCTCGGCGCGGTCGTCGCCGGCGACGTGGTCTACGACCAGCAGAAGGCGTCGCTGCTCGAGACCGGCGGCCTCACCCGCGAGGTCTACGAGCTGATCGAGGGCCAGCGCGACGGCACCCCCGACGGCACCCTGCGCGCCCGCCTCTGCGCCCTGATCTACCTCATCGGCAAGCTCCCCACCGACCCCGGCGTCGACACCGGCGTGCGCGCCACGCCGGCGGTCCTGGCCGACCTCCTGGTCGAGGACCTCGAGGCCGGCAGCGCCGAGCTACGCCGCCGCGTCCCGGAGCTGCTCGAGGACCTCGCCCGCCGCAGCCTGCTCATCCTGGTCGACAGCGAGTACCGCCTGCAGACCCGGGAGAGCGCCGCCTGGGATGCGGATTTCCGTGGCCGCGAGCGGCGCGTCCTGGGCGACGACGCCACCCTCGCCTCGCTCCGCGCCGAGGAGCTGCGGACCTCTGCCGCCGCCAGCCTCAAGGGGGTCAAGCTCGTCCACGGCTCGAGCCGCACCCCGCGCAAGGTCGAGCTCCACTTCGGCGGCTCGAGGCCCAGGGTCGACGGGCCGGTGGTGCCGGTGTGGGTGCGGGACGGCTGGACCGACGAGGAGCGCCTGGTCCTCGACGAGGCCCGCCGCGAGGGCACCGCCAGCCCGCTGGTGGTGGTGTTCCTGCCCCGCCGCTCCGCAGACGAGCTGAAGAAGGCGCTCGCCGCCCACCAGGCCGCAACGGAGACCCTCCAGCTCAAGGGAGTCCCGACCACCGAGGACGGTCGCCTGGCGCGGGCCGCGGTGGAGTCCCACCAGACCGCGGCCCGGCAGCGCCTGGACGCGGTGCTCGACGAGGTGCTGCGCGGCGGCCGGGTGTGGCTCGCGGGCGGCAGCGAGGCGACCGGCGACAGCCTGGCCCAGGCCGTCGCCGACGCGGCCGCCTCGGCCCTCGCGCGCCTCTTCCCGCAGTTCGACGACGCCGACCACGAGGGGTGGGGCAAGGTGGTGGAGCGCGCCCGCAAGGGCAGCGGCAACGCCCTCGAGGCGGTCGGCCACCGGGGCGAGGTGGACGGCCACCCGGTGTGCGCTGCCCTGCTCCGCGCCCTCGGCGGCTCCCCCAAGCGGGGCGCCGAGCTGCGCCGGCTGTTCGCGGGGAGCCCCTACGGCTGGCCGCAGGACGCGGTCGACGGCGCCCTCGTCACTCTGGTCCTGACCGGAAAGGTCAGGGCTGCGCTCGACGGCCGGCCGGCCACCGCCGCCATGCTCGACCAGGGCCGGATCGGCTCGGCCGAGCTCCGCGCCGAGCAGGTGACGGTCTCCGCGAAGCAGCGGCTCGAGCTCAAGAAGGCGTTCCAGCAGGCCGGGCTCCCCTGCAAGCCCAACGAGGAGGCCGCGATCGCCCCGGCCTACCTGCGCCGGCTGCTCGACCTCGCCGCGGCCGCGGGTGGGGAGCCGCCCCTGCCCGAGCCGCCCGACACGACGGCCTGGAGTGAGATCGCCGCCCTGTCCGGCAACGAGCAGCTCGCGGCCCTGGTCGACCAGCTGCCGGCGGCCCGGCAGGCGCTCGCCGACTGGGAGGCGCGCAGCCGGTCCGTCACCGCCCGCCTCCCCCGCTGGCAGGCCCTGGGGCGCCTGCTCGCCCAC